>CAIUYS010000119.1 GCA_903903365.1 uncultured Methylococcaceae bacterium | reverse complement strand
CGTTGTGGGGCACATAAGAACCCGCCATGATGTATTTACCGTCGCGGGAAACGCCCAAGCCTGGGCCATTGAAGCCGGTTTTGACGCTGCGCACGATTTGCATGGAGTACAGATCGACTTTAAAAATTTCAGAGGTGTCATTTTTTACATAAGCCCAGCGCGGGTTGGCGGGATCATAATCGATAATATGCGCAGCGGTGCCGGTTGCAACTTCACCGATTTGTTTATGAGTTACACTGTTGATGAATACCGCTTTTGAACCTGAACCCCGTCCGTATTTACCGCGTGCGGCGACGCCGATAATATTATTGATGTCGTCGATTTGATAGGTCGGTTTGTCTGGAAGCGTACTTTCGTCTTTAACGTACACTTTGATTGATGCTTTAATATCATCAATTGTCCAGGCCGGGTTGGCCATTTTTGGAGTGGTTTGTAAATGTTTAACCAAGCCGCGAATTTCATCATCCGATAAACGCCCGTAAAACGGAGGCATTAAGGTGTCAAAACTGCCGGTCATGATAATGCTGCGTAACGCCGTAGGACTGCGACCCTTTAGACTTTCTGAATTTAATCCGGGCGCGATAAATCCGCCATGGTCTGAACCGTGACAACTGGCGCAATTTTCTTCGTACAGTTTATGCATTTTTTGGGCATCATCGGCAATTGCCGGTGTGCTTAACGGTAATAGAAGCGCGGTTATACTGGTGATGACTGATGTGGACAGAAGCTTTTTTGTTATTTTCATTTTTATAAACCTCAAGTAGTATTGAATCAATATTATCTTGTCTGGCTGAAAAGCTCAAGTTTGATTTTTGTTTTTGGTTGATAAAGAGATTTTCCTCTGGCTGAAACCAGGTGAAAGGGAAAATAAATAAGGCTACCCACCAGTCGTTAAAAAATAGAACACAGATAAGACGGATTTTACTGATAGACACAGATAAAGATATTTTTTATATCCTAAATTATGTCTATAAAACGTAAGGTGTTTTTAGGACTAAAAAGTAAAAATCCGTTAAAACCCGTCGAATCAGTGTCATCCGTGTTCTATAATCAAAGTCAGGAATATGCTGAGTAGTTACGAAACTTAAACTGATTTTCCGTGCTGTGCAGGCACATCACGCTTTGTTTGGCCGGTATATAGTTGTCTGGGGCGGCCGATTTTTTGATCGGGATCAGCGATCATCTCATCCCAATGTGCAATCCAACCGACGGTTCTGCCCATTGCAAACATGGCGGTGAACATATTGGTGGGTATGCCTAAAGCGTGAAATACAATGCCTGAATAAAAATCGACATTGGGGTAGAGTTTTTTCTGTATAAAGTAATCATCTTCAAGAGCGATACGCTCAAGTTCAAGGGCTAATTTAAATAATTCATCATCATGTAGACCCAGTTCGGTGAGTACTTCATGACAGGTTGCGCGCATTAATTTGGCGCGTGGATCATGGTTTTTATAAACGCGGTGACCAAAACCCATTAATCGGAACGGGTCGTTTTTATCTTTGGCCTTGGCTATGTAAGCAGGAATACGCGAAACATCACCAATTTCGGTCAGCATGTTAAGCACTGCTTCATTAGCGCCGCCGTGGGCTGCACCCCAAAGACAGGCAATCCCGGAGGTAATGCAGGCATAAGGATTGGCGCCACTGGAACCTGCCAAGCGAACGGTAGACG
>CAIUYS010000118.1 GCA_903903365.1 uncultured Methylococcaceae bacterium | reverse complement strand
CCAAAACAGTGAGGTTACTGCAAGCGATATTTGCCCCAAGGGATCTTTCCATAACAACAGGAAACAGCGCCAGAAATCGGTTACTAAAAAAACTGGCGTTGGTTTTGACAAGGTATGTTCAATGGGCAGTTTGGGAATGTAATAATTAAGAAGGGCCGCCACGAAATAAAAACCCAGTATGACAAAAATTGCAAACTCGGGAGCCGTATCAATACCGCCATTGAACTGAAGTGCGCCCAGTTGCTGAACAACGTTATCCTCTACACGATGGCCAATCAATAATCCGCCAAATATCGCACCCAAAATGATAGCACCAACGGTCAAACCTTCCATCCAACCATTTGCCCATACCAAACGATGAGCGGGGAGACATTCAGTAAGAATGCCGTATTTGGCCGGTGAGTACAACGCCGCCCCCATACCCACCAAGCCATAGGCAAGCAGTGGATGCAAGCCCAATAACATGGCGGCGCAACCCATTATTTTGATACTGTTACTGATGAACATCACCCGCCCCTTGGGCAACGCGTCGGAAAATGCACCCACGAACGGGGCAAGTACGATAAAGGCGAACACGAAAAACTGCTGTAATACCGGAATTTGCCAAGAGGGTGCATCATGGGATTTAAGTAGCGCAATAGCTGCGAACAGCAGTGCGTTATCCCCCAATGATGAAAAGAACTGTGCCGCAAGAATAATATAGAAACTTCGATTCATACAATTATGTGTCTTGTGTCGCTCTTTGAAAATGCAGCGTCATTGCGCTATCAATGGGTAAGGCGATTATCTACATCAACCTCAAGCGTCTCAATATCAGTGATACTCGCTTCAGTCATTTGCCACTTTAAAAGCTCCAACGTGCCATTAAAATGCTCCACGATGGCGGTACAGCTTTCCACGAAATCACCGGTGTTGATATATAAAAATCCGTTTATCTTTTTCATTTCTGCGTGGTGTATATGCCCACAAATCACACCATCCAGATCCTTGTCGGTCAGCGTACTGACGATGGTTTCTTCGTAATCGGAAATAAACTGCACCACATTTTTGACTTTAAACTTAACATAGGCAGCCAGAGAGAAGTTTGATTGCATGCCAAGCCAACGCCGGATTATTCGCAGAAAACGATTGACCCATATTAAAAAGTCATAACCATCGCTACCTATCTTGGCCATCCACTTGTAACACTGAGCAATGGTGTCGTATTCATCACCATGAACAACCAGAAATTGCTTGCCGTCAGCGGAGGTATGCACATCTGAATTTTTAACGACAATGTCGCCAAACACATAATTATCGTAATCCCTGACATTTTCGTCATGGTTACCCGGTATATAAATAACCTGAGTGCCATGTCTGGCTTTACGCAAGATTTTTTGAATGATGGTATTGTGGTCTCTAGGCCAATACATTTTCTTGGATAGCGACCAAAAATCGATAATATCGCCTACCAAATAAAGCTTTTCACTCTCGTTGTACTTTAAAAAATCAAGTAAAACATCAGCTTGGCATTGAGTAGAACCCAAGTGCAAATCGGAAATCCAGATGGTTCGATAGGTATTATTCATAATCAATCTTTTAAGATGACAAAATAAGCAGGCCAGAAAATATTAATCACGCACACATTAAACCGGTTACCCCGGATAAGCGTGCATAAGTTAAATACTAACAGAAGCAAATGAACGTTATGTTACAAGCTAAAAAAAACGCCTCGATTAAGTAATTAAAAACCGGCTTTGCCCTGATATATAAATTGGCAAAGACGTCACTTACCGCTGATTGTTTGATGTTCTCAACGTAAAAGTAACCGGACCATTATTGACCAGTGCGACCTGCATATCTGCTCCAAACTGTCCGAATTGAACCGTGGGATAAGTTATTGTTGCGTGCTGTTGCAGATAGTCAAACAGTTGCCGACCTTTTTCAGGCGATGCCCCGGAAGTAAAGCCGGGGCGATTACCCGACCGCGTATCTGCGGCTAAGGTAAATTGCGGAATCATTAGCAATCCACCGTTAATATCCCGCAAACTTAGATTCATGCGGTCATTATCATCAGCAAAAATCCGATAATTGAGGATGCGTTCCAGTAACCGTTCAGCCTCTTTTTGAGTATCTTCTTTTTCT
>CAIUYS010000117.1 GCA_903903365.1 uncultured Methylococcaceae bacterium | reverse complement strand
TGAAAGTATTGCCACGTTTGAAGATGATGGTGGTGCTTATAATCAAAAAGATGCCGAGGGTTTTATTAAATTAAACGCGTTGAGAATGCGTATAGCCGCTGCTAAACGCTTGCGTTAAGCGGGTTAATAAAAACACAGGACAAATGTTGTTTAACTTGTATAATTAGCCACACAGAAAGTGCCTACAATAATAACAATGTTCGAGCAGGGTGTTTTTGGGTGCCGGGTTTGAGGGGGAAGTCAATAATGAGTGAGTTGCACGAGACAAAATCAGAGCTTGTGGTTCTGCAAAGAATACCGTCGGATCAAGGCTTGATTAAAGTTAACCGATGGCTAATGGCTATGGTTTTTTTCTTGATGACTGTCATTGTTGTTGCCGGCTTTTTCTTATTGCCTAATAACGACGTTACCCGATTTAAAAAATCTGAAGTCAATATAACCGAAATAAACCCTGTGTTGTCTGCTGAAGTCAATACGTTGAAAGGGCAGTTTGTCGGCTTGGTCAGTGGCTCAATCGAAAGTAAATTAAGGGCATTGGAAGACAGCGTTCGGATGGGCACGGTTTCTAACGCATTAGGGACGATTGAGGATTTAAAAAATGACGTTAAAGTCTTGCGATCTTACTCGGAACCTGCCAAAAAAGAGAAAGTAGTTATTGCCAATGCGCAATTAATTCAGGAAATGTCTGAGTTAAAGCGTCTTGTTTATTTGACGTTAGCTTCTTGTGGGTTAATGCTGGCCGCAGTTGGAGGTATCTGGTTTAAAAACCGATATCGCCTGCCTTATAAAGAAGCTCTTATGCGCCATTTAGGCAAGCAGTAGTGCACGGGGCAATCGCTAAGTAGTTGTCTTGGATTTTATTGCTGTCATAAAAAAGCCTCCCCACTCATAGACTGGGGAGGCTTTTTTTGTGCCTGACTTATTTTTTATTATTATTTGCTGCTGATATAGGCATATAAAGCGTCAACCGCTTGATCTTCGCCGTATCCAGCTTTTTCAACAGCCTTGTTTTTCATGATTTCTTCAATGGCTTTTGGCATGCCGCCTTTGCCTTCTTTCAGAACTTTTTCAAATGACGCTCTGTCCAAAGTACCTGCTTTAATGTTGGCAGACAACTGTGGGTTTGACGCGATATCGTGGCAAGTACCACAACCACGGCCGAAAGCACGGTCATAAATTTTTTGACCAATTTCAAGTTGCTCATCAGCCAATGCTGATCCACTTAACGCGATTAAAACAATACCTGCTAATGTGCCTAATGATTTTTTCATACTGACCTCTTGTGTTGTAAAAAAAGAGAACTGCAGTTCTCTTGGTGGGGAAATAGAATTTGATTAAAATTCAAACCAGCAAAGAATAGGGAATTTAACCGAAAAATTCAATCTTTTATTTCTCTTAAGTGGCATTAACATTCATTTTACTGAACAATAAATAAATTTTACGCCTTATTTTTGATGGAGCAAAAAGTCCTTGCGATAATCATGCAAGCTATTTTAATCTTCATCACTACCATTAAACCATTTTAGTTTGTCATGTAAAGTCACTACCGTGCCAATAATAATCAAGGTTGGCGGTTTAATGTCCAAACTGGCGATGGTTGTTGGTAAGGTTTCCAAGGTGCCTGTAATGACGCGCTGATTAACGGTAGTCCCTTGTTGAATCAGGGCAATCGGCAAGTCTTTTGGACTGCCGTGTTCAATTAAAGACTGGCATATTTTTTCCAATCCGAACAAGCCCATATAGATAACAAGGGTTTGATTGGGTGCGGCTAGTTGTGTCCAGTTTAAATTAATAGAATTATCTTTAAGATGTCCGGTGACAAATGTACAAGACTGGGCGTGATCCCGATGCGTTAAGGGAATACCTGCATAACTTGCGCAACCTGAAGCGGCGGTAATGCCGGGTACTACCTGAAAATTGATACCCTGTTGCATTAAGGTTTCAATTTCTTCACCACCGCGACCAAAAATAAAAGGATCGCCGCCTTTTAAACGCACCACCCGTTTACCTGCCTTTGCCAAGTCTGCAAGTAGGGTATTGATGCATTCTTGGGGCAGGGTATGTTTATGGCGTTCTTTGCCTACGTAAATTTTTTCTGAATCCCTGCGTGCCATGTCGATAATCTCTGGTGAAACCAGGTGGTCATAAACGATAACATCGGCCTGCTGCATTAAACGTAAGGCGCGAAACGTTAATAAGTCAGGCGCACCAGGGCCAGCCCCTATCAGATAAACTTCACCTTGGGTAACCGTATTTTTTTGTTCGGCGAGTGTTTGCTGTAGTTTTTGTTCGGCGTCTTTTTCATTACCTGCAAAAACCAATTCAGCAACCGAACCCTGAAAGATATTTTCCCAGAAAATCCGGCGTTGCGCGGGTTCTTTAATGTGTTTTTTAACGTCGTCCCTATAACTTTCCGCAAGGTGTGCCAGTTGTCCGTAAGCGGGCGGAATGATGGTTTCAATCTTGGCTCTGAGTAGTCTCGCTAAAACCGGCGCAGCGCCGCCGGAAGATACGGCGGCAACGATGGGCGAGCGATCAATAATGGCCGGAAAAATAAAACTGCATAACGCAGGACTATCAACTACATTAACCAGAATATTTTGTTCTTCAGCCGCTTTGGCAACTGCAAAATTGGTTTCCTTGTTGTCTGTTGCCGATATGACCAGTCTAAAGCCACGCACATCAGCCGGGTCAAAGGCTTTTTGTAGTATCGTTAACCGGCAAGAGGTTTCCAGGCTGGATACATGGTGACTTATTTGGTTGGCGATGACCGTTATTTTTGCACCGGCACGCGCTAACAGATCAATTTTTCGGGCGGCTATTTCACCTGCTCCGATGACCAGGCAATCTTGGTCTGTAAGTTTTACAAAAACGGGAAAATAATCCATTTCGTTATGATGATTCATAGATTCATTAGGGAATGGTATTATAAGCAGTCTACAGTTTTGTGAGTAACTAAAATACAATGATTGAATTTAGTCAGGAAGTTGATGCCAGTGGTTTACTGTGTCCTTTACCCTTATTGCGTTTAAAAAAAACGTTGATGATAATGGCGAGTGGTGATGTGGTCAAAATTATTGC
>CAIUYS010000116.1 GCA_903903365.1 uncultured Methylococcaceae bacterium | reverse complement strand
GGAATGGTCGTTGTCAGACCGCTATTTTCCGGTTTTTTTTCTTCCGCCATAATCAATCTCCTTACCTGAATGGTTAATTAGAAAGGTTTCTAACCTTTAAAAATTGCCATTAATCCATTCAGAGCCAATACGCAGCTGGCAATTTTTAAAACGAAAAACAGTTTAACTCTAACATACATCATACGGTGAATTTTTTACAACACCGTATGATAATATCGCAAGCGTTTGCGTGTAAATTTACGTGTCGTCAGCAGATACAAAATTAATCTCGTTTTGGAAGTATTCTCAAAAGCGTGTTGTCCTTTAACACGTAGTGATGAAACAATGCGGCTGAGGCATGTAAGCCTATGAGAAAATAACCGACGGTACCAATCGTGGCATGAATTGCTTTAATCAACTCCGCCAGATCTTTATTCTCGCCAATCAGTGCAGGCAGTTGCAAGCCAAAAAATGGAATCGGTTTACCTTCGGCACTAAGAAGTAACCAGCCGGCCAGCGGCATACCCATCATAAAGATATAGAGTGTTATCTGCATGAATTTGGATAATAACGTGCTCCACCGAGGCATGGCAGATTCAATAAGATCAACGGGGTTAATCAGGTGTACCACCAAGCGTAGTGAAGCTAAAACAAAAACCGATAATCCCAGCATAAAGTGCCACGTCTTAAGTGCGGTACGAAGATCACTGCCTTTAGGAAAAAATACCCGCAACTCAATACACGCATACACCGCTATCAGCAATAACAGCATTATCCAATGGAGCCCAATAGATAAAGATCCATAACGGTCTGAAGTTTTACGTACAGTCATCATGCAATTCCTAAAGCATTAAACAATAGCGTATTGTCTTTTGAAAAAATGATTTTTGTCTGTTTCTCATAAATCAGTCAAATTGATTATATTTTTGAGGGATTATAAACCGCCAGAAGGTGTGGTACAAACAAAGCGTTATCTATCTGCTTCCTAAAAAATACTGAAGACTCAATCTTCAAGCTTTTAATTTTTGATTTCGGGGGATTCAGCGATAACAAGCATTAGGCGTAGGCCGGAATAAGACCACCCAAGCGCGTAGCGCGTGGTGGCGTTTCCGGCACACTCGTTAATCATGCCGGAAACGCTTGTTCTCGCTTACGCTTGAAAAGCCTTATTCCGGCCTACATCTATTGGTCGTTATGTTGCTGGTTATCTAGTACCTATAAAGTCAAGGTAAGAAAACTTGAAGATCGAGTTACAGCCTCCAAACATTTCAGTCGGTGGCTTACTAACGTCGAACGGCAGCGCTCGTACAAAAATTAAGGATACCCAAAGTTTAATTAATTTGGGTTTTAACCAGCGCTTCATCAGTTACACTCATACTATTTACCTTGCTACTTGCGTCCATATAAATAATCAAATCTTCTACTTCTCTATCACTGAGCCTTAAATTAGGCATCACAATTTTTTTGTAACGGTTATACAAATCCACTGCAATTGGATCTTTATCAGCCAGTAATTTATCAGGGGTTTTAATCCAACGTGCCAACCAAGCCCTGTCACGCATTTTCGTAACGCCCTGTAAGCTTGGGCCCAAGCCCTCTTCATTGCCTATGCTGTGACAGGCTTCGCAGTTGGAACGGAACAGCGCCTCACCGGTAGATTGAGCCGGAGCCCGAGTTGCTTCGTGGTTACCCGTAAAAGTAGCGGCGGATTTGGTTTGTAACCGTGTTCCCAGTACACGCACCAAAGCCTTGGTTTCTTCAAAGGGTGAACGTTTGATCCACTGCCCGGCCTGTTCATTGCCCATCAAAATACTGATGCCATGTTCATTAAGCGCCTTTTCAGCCTGACCATCACTGCGATACATGCCCAGCTTTTGGCGTAATAAAATCACATCTTCCTTGCGACCGGTCAAAAAGGTCCAACCCGGCCCTACGTTAAATCTTTCTGCATAGTCTTTTAATTCCTCAGGTTTATCCCGATCCCCATCAATACTGATTGAATAAAACACCACATCCTTCCCCATACGGTCACCCAGCGCCTTTTGAACCTTTCGCAATGCGGCGGTTTCCAGCGGGCAACTGTCTGTACAGCGCGTGTAGATAAAATTAATGGCAAACACTTTGTCCTTGATCAGATCGTCATAAAAACGAACTTTTTTACCGTCTTGGGTCACCAATTCCACATTTGGAAAATAGTTGGCTCCCCAGGCAGAGCCTGGTGGGGCAGCCCATGCCAGGCTGCCCCCCAAGTTCACCGCGAGACCGGTCAGTAAGATCAAGAAGGCTTTAACACCTGCTCTTGCGATCTTCGCATTCATCGATAAAACTCCTTAAGCCAAGCAACCTACGGATTAGGTACGGAAGTCACCGGAACATCCGCTGCACGTTGACCAAAGGTGGCCGGTATAACCAACTTCTTGGCCTGCGTGGTGGTAGTGCTACCGGTGTCAGCCGTTGGCAGTTTGTAGGTTGTTCCCAAGCCGGGCGCATCATATTCCACACCACCCCACTCTGGATACGGTGTGCGCACCCATTTGGCATGATCGGCATTTTCTATATCCCAACGTAATAGCATGGCATGATCTTCGTGCTGGGTATTATGGCAATGTTGCACATAGGTTCCGGTAAAATCACGTACCCGAATGGCTATATCTACCTGGCCAGAGGAGTTTATCTCAGGCCCGATGC
>CAIUYS010000115.1 GCA_903903365.1 uncultured Methylococcaceae bacterium | reverse complement strand
TGTGTCCGGACGTTTTGTATTCCTTTGCCTCTGGACGCCCCATTGTGATTAATGGTAACCGTGTTTTTAACTAAAATTGCTATAATACTGCCCTTTCCACTGAAAATGCGCATCTCGAAATCATACTGAATGAAACCCCGTATCCATTACACCAAGCCGTCCATAACAGAACTAGAGGTTCGCTACGCCACCGATGCAGCTGCTAATGGCTGGGGTGAGCATTGTTACGACTACATCAATCGATTTGAAGAGGCTTTTAAAGCCCATCTTGGCGTCAAGTTTGCCATTGCCACATCAAGTTGTACTGGCGCACTTCACATGGGCATGGCTGCATTGGGCATTGGGCCTGACGATGAAGTCATCATGGCAGATACCAACTGGATTGCCACCGCTGCGCCCATCACCTACCTTGGTGCAAAACCGGTTTTTGTAGATATTCTCCCTGATTCTTGGTGTCTTGATCCTGCGTTAGTTGAACAAGCGATTACTTCTCGCACCAAGGCAATTGTCGCTGTTCATTTGTACGGTAATCTTTGTGAGATGGATAAACTGCTCGCCATTGGTGAAAAGTATGGAATCCCAGTCATAGAGGATGCGGCCGAAGCGATTGGCTCTATCTATCATGGAAAACGCGCCGGAGCTATGGGTAAGTTTGGCGCTTTTTCATTTCATGGTACTAAAACGCTGACGACCGGTGAGGGCGGAATCTTCGTCACCAACGACTCAGAACTCTATGAGCATGTACTTACGCTAAGCAATCATGGGCGAGCACGCGGACAGGCCAAGCAGTTTTGGCCAGATATGATTGGGTTTAAGTATAAAATGTCCAATATACAGGCAGCGATAGGCTGTGCACAGGTTGAACGTATTGATGAATTAACCCGCCGCAAGCGAGAAATTTTCTCATACTACCGTGAATGTTTGACTGCTATTCCGGGGTTATCCATGAACTCAGAACCTGTAGATACGGTTAATGGTGCTTGGATGCCGACCGTAGTATTCAATCCAGAAACCGGCATAACACGCGAAATTCTACAAGCTGCTTTCGCATCTGAAAATATAGATGCCAGAGTATTTTTTCATCCATTGTCAAGTTTGCCGATGTTTGAGGAACGCCGTGCAAATGAGCAAGCTTGGGATGTACCAACAAGAGCAATAAATCTTCCGAGCTACCATGACATTACTGTAAGCGAACAGGATAGAATCGTAGATGTGCTACGGGAAATTTCTAGTAAAAAAATAACGGATAAGTGATATGAGCAATATGGAACACTCTATTAAAGTAATGATAGCCGGGATTGGTGGCGCATCTCTTGGTACAGAGATATTTAAATCACTTCACCTGGCTAATGGGTATGAAGTTTATGGATGTGATATTTCGCCCAGTGCCTACGGACTTTATGAATCAGGTTTTGTTAAAACCTATCTTTTAACCAGCGATGACTATGTCGCCAATGTATTAAGTGCGTGCCGTGACGCTGATGTTAAATATCTGATTCCAGGCGGTGAACAGCCGATGACATTACTTGGTGCTGCAAGCAACGTGTTTGCTTCCGCCAACATTCAATTGCTTGCAAATTCAGCTGATGTTATTGCCCGGTATTCCGATAAAGATGCTACCTTCAAACTTCTGCATGAAAAAGGTATTTCAATCCCTCGCACTATCGCGATAAAGAGCAAAGAGGATCTCGATCATGTTGGTCTCCCCTGCATCGTAAAACCCGCTACAGGTTCTGGCGGAAGTGCCGCTGTATTCTTTGCCGTCAGTGTAGATGAAGCAATGGTTTACGCCGAGTTCATTCAGCGTACAGGTAGCGTCGCTGTTGCCCAAGAATATATTGATGATTGTGAAGGTGAGTTCACGATAGGTGTGCTTTCACAAGACGATAGCAAAGTCATCGGTTCGATTGCCCTGCGTCGTGCTATGGATGCTAAGTTGTCCGTGGCCTATCGCGGGCGTGGCGGCTTAATTTCTAGTGGTTATTCACAAGGTTATATTGACTTGTATCCGGATCTTTGCCGGCAAGCTGAACAAATTGCTATTGCCATTGGCAGTCGTGGCCCAATAAATGTACAAGGTCGCGTCCGGGATGGTGTCTTACTTCCCTTTGAAATCAACCCGCGTTTTTCTGCCTCAACTTATCTTCGCGCGATGGCTGGCTTCAATGAAGTTGATATGCTCATTCGGCATTTCGAAGATGGCAATATCCCGGCACGACCCAAAATTAAAAAAGGTTGGTATTTAAGAAGTCTGACTGAGCAATATGTTTCACCGGAGGCACTCAAATGACAATTCGTTGGATTACACCTCTATTAGGTACAGCACCTGCTTTATCGGTTAATAAAGAAGCTGATCTAACTATTATTGATGTGCGTGACTTGGTTGATAAAGCAGGCAATCGCCCAGACTCGGTTCTTAACAAAATTAACGAAGGTTGCGAATCGTTACGTGCCGGTAACAAGACGGTGGTGTGCTGCGACTACGGCATATCCCGTAGTAATGCTATAGCTGTTGGCATCCTTGCAACTTACGAAACAATTCCCTTTGAAAAAGCCGTGCGTCTCGTCTTGGAAGCAACGGGTGAAAAAGAAATAAAGATTGAACCTTTGCAGGCAGTTCGGCGAGCGCTTGGTGAGGATAAAAAAAATACTTACCACGACAAACCACATGTACTTGTGACGGGTGCAACAGGTTTTCTTGGAAAAGCGATTAGTTCTAAATTAGTAGAAGAATTTGACGTCTTTACGCCTGGCCGCACAGAACTTGATCTGCTCCAAGGGAGTACTCAACTCGATCTCCTTGTAAGTGAAAATGAAATAGATTGCATCGTTCACCTAGCCAATCCCCGTGTCTATACATCAAATATTGCCCTGGGAGATACGTTGACTATGCTGCGCAACGTGATGGATGTGTGCGTGGCACATGATATAAGACTTATTTATATATCTAGTTGGGAGGTTTATTCGGGTTATTGTGCGCTGCACCTTAAAGCCGATGAAGCACTGCCCCTTTTCCCCAAAGGTCCCTTAGCAGAAACAAAATATTTATGTGAATTATTAATTGAACACAGTCGACGTACGCAGGGGTTACGATGCGCGATGCTCCGTTCGTGTCCGGTATATGGCATAGGAAGCGATAAGCCAAAATTTATTTATAACTTCATAGATAAAATTAATCGTTCTCAGCACATTGTTACACATCAATACAACAATGGTTTGCCTTCGCTTGACTTGCTATACATTGACGATCTTGTGACTGCTGTGCATAAAGTGCTGGCTAGTGCCTTCACTGGAAACCTGAATATTGGTACAGGTGTGACTACAAAATCAAAAAAAATAGCAGAGATTTTGAGAGAGATGCTTGGAGGTCAGAATGATATTGATTCAACGCTGATTGATAGCGATACTGCCTGCATTGCAATGAATTCAGGTAAAGCACAAAAAATATTTGATTGGCAAGCAACAATTGGCATCGAAGAAGGACTTCGATTGATTTTATCTAATTTACCAAACTAAGAAAGGCACAGCATTATGACGAGTAGTAACGAAAAGCAACTTCAAGAAACATTTGTATGGTCGAGATCGACATTTCATAGTGAGTACAATCGATATTTGGCACAATACAAAGTTGAATCATGCCTGGAAAATATTCGAGGCGATACGTTACTTGATCTTGCCTGTGGTGATGGCATGATGTCAGAAATGTTTGCTCGAAAGGTATCCCGTGTTGTTGGTGTCGATGCAAACGGTAGTCACTTGGCGGAAGCGCGTAAAAGACTACCTAGAGCAGAGTTTCATGAAAGTTTGGTAGAAGAATTAATACTTGACGAAAAATTTGATACGGTAACAATGCTTGATTTGCTTGAGCATGTTGTTGACCCAATTGCCTTGATACAAAAAGCTGCAAGCTTCTTGAATGATGATGGTATTTTGATAATCCATGTTCCGAATGCCTATGCGATAAATCGGCGTTTGGCAGTCCTTATGGGAACACTTGAACATTGTGAGGAGTTATCACCATTTGATCTGCAGATAGCGGGGCATCGTCGCTCTTATTCAATGAAAACACTTTGCAGCGATATCGAAAAGGCTGGGCTAAGAATTGCGAATACGGGAGGAATCTTTTATAAGATGTTGTCTACCGCCCAAATGGATTGGTTCCTTAAAAACGGACTATGGGAAGAAGGTGGCTTCGGTTGGGGCCGTGTTGGTGGTGAGCAGAAGGATTGGAAAGCTGAGTTCTGTCGTGCATCCTACGAACTAGGGAAGCAACATCCAGAAGATTGCAACATTATTTATGTCTGTGTAACCCGCTAGATAATTACAAAGTTTATCCACAAATTGATAGGAAAGAGAACAATGGATCCGATTGACTCATTTGAAAAGCAAGTATCTGAAAATATAAAGGGATTGGGAGCGAATGTTGATGCACAAGCACTGTCGCGAGTGTGGTCACGGGAATCCAACCATAATGGCTACACCTATAACTTTTCTTGGCAGGGTCGCCCTATCATCCAGTATCCACAAGACATGGTTGCCATGCAGGAACTGATTTGGGCTATCAAACCTGACCTGATCATCGAAACCGGCATTGCTCACGGCGGATCGCTTATCTTCAGTGCGTCCATGTTAGCGCAATTGGATCTATGCGAAGCGATTGAAACAGGTAAAACACTTGATCCAAAAATTTCACATCGCAAAGTATTAGGCATTGATATCGACATACGCGCACATAATCGTGCTGCTATCGAGGCTCATCCTATGGCCTCGCGCATCCAGATGATCCAAGGTTCCAGCATTGCACCTGAAATCATCAAGCAAGTTCATGCCATCGCCGCAAACTATTCTCGCGTGTTGGTTTGCCTCGACAGTAATCACACTCATGACCATGTATTGGCCGAGCTTGAAGCCTACGCACCGCTTACCAGCAAAGACAGCTATTGTGTAGTGTTCGACACTTTAATAGAAGATATGCCCGCAGACATGTTCCCGGATCGCCCTTGGGGGCCTGGTAATAATCCAAAAACAGCCGTATGGGAATATTTGAAGACTCACCCGGAATTTGAGATTGATAAAAGCATTCAACATAAACTACTAATTACTGTAGCGCCGGATGGTTATTTAAAGCGAAGTAACTAGATTTCAATTTTCATGGCTAATATAAAGCATAACATTATTGCAAATTATCTAGGGAGTGGATGGACAGCATTAATGTCTTTGTTGTTTATACCCCTATACATCCATTATCTGGGCATTGAAGCTTATGGTTTGATTGGTATCTTCACGATGCTTCAGATTTGGCTCTCTATACTTGATGCAGGATTAACTCCAACGCTAGGGAGAGAGATGGCAAGGTTTAGAGGTGGGGTTTACACTTTACAGCGTATTCATGAGTTGGTCAGAGCCTTGGAATGGATTTTTGTAATCATTGCCGTTGCAATTATTTTGATAGTCCGTTTAATATCTCCTTGGCTTGCAAGCGATTGGTTAAAATTGGAAAAGCTAACACCTGATGTTGTTGAAAATGCGTTAGCCGTTAGTGGTGTGGTCATAGGTTCACGTTGGTTAGCAGGACTATACCGAAGTGGTATTAATGGATTACAAAACCAAGTTTCACTGAATGTGATAATAGCTCTATTTGCTACCTTTAGAGGACTTGGAGTTGTCTTAGTTCTAAAGTACATATCACCAAGTATTCAGGTCTTTTTTATTTACCAAGCAATTATTGCATTGATTGAAGCAATATTTCTGCGTGAATTTATGAAACACATTTTATCAGCTCCAAAAGCACCTGTTTCATTTAATATCAAAGCTTTAAAAGAAGTAAAAAGGTTCGCAGCTGGCATGATTACGATTACTATTTTTGCTACTATTCTGACGCAAGCTGATAAATTAATTATTTCTAAATTAATCTCGTTAGCAGATTTTGGACATTATGCTCTTGCTAGCTCTGTTGCGGGTGGACTTTATTTTATAATTCAACCATTAAGTAACACTATTCGTCCGCGCTTAGCTGAGCTTGTAGCATCTGAAAAATCAGATCAAATCAGTATTTCATATCACAAGTTTTCACAGCTTATTACTTTAACTATTGTTCCTACGGCATTGGTAATAGCGGTGTTTTCAGATCATTTAATGCTGCTATGGACTAGAGATATTGAAACAACCAAAGCAACTGCTTTAATTATCACTTTATTAGTGATTGGTAATATGTTGAATGGGTTAATGAATGCCCCTTATGCTTTACAACTCGCCTTTGGTAAAACACGATTTGCTATCTGGGCGAATTTCGTCGCGGTTGTGATATTAATCCCCGGATTATTGGTAAGTGTTCAACGATATGGCACTATTGCCGCTCCGGTTGTTTGGGTATTACTAAATACAGGCTATATGTTAATTATCATACCTGTCATGCACAAAACAATTTTAGTAAAAGATATGTGGTTATGGTACTGGAAAGATGTAGCTTTTCCTGCATTATCTGCATTGATTGTGATTGCTATTTTTTATTTAATTGCCCCTTCTCCTGATTTAAATAAGCCTCTAGTAAGTATATTAATTCTAGTTTTTTCAGGAATACTGAGTTTGTTGGCCTCTATCTTTGCAGCAAAACACATTAGAGATGAACTCAATATTTTACTTGTCAATTTCAAATTTCAGTTACGCAATTAGTACTACAAGGAATTTAAATGCAACCTTCAGGTCATTCTAATCAAGATAGTGATATTGAGTTGTGGAAAAAAGGTGTAACAATAGGTATACCCCTTTATAATGAAGATTTATTTATTGGAATTGCTATTCAATCCGCAGCTCATCAATGTGAGACATTACTAATTTCAGATAATTGTTCAACTGATAAATCAGAAGAGATTTGTAGAAGACTTGCGAAAACTTACCCCAATATTTCTTATGTTAGACATCCTAAAAATATGGGGGCTGCTAATAATTTTGAATACCTTTTAAAATCAGCAGAAACAGAGTTTTTTATGTGGCTAGGTGCTCATGATTGCCTACCATCCAACTATGTTAAGATGCTAAGGCAAAGACTGCAAAGCGATCCTATGGCAATTATGTCTTATGGCGCGGTACAGAATATAGATAGAAATGGTGAAAATATTTCTTTTTATAACTATTTTTACACAGAGCAATTAATAAAAGAACAGTCGCATCTAAGATTAATAGCAATTATTAAAAATTTACATAATTGCTCATTAATACACGGTATTTTCGTAACAGAAAAGTTGAAAGCTATATGGGGCGATTTTAACTTTCTAGGAGGAGATCATGTTTTATTAGCCAAGGCATCAGTTATCGGAAAGTTATTGTATGAACCAAAAACATTTCTTTATCGTCGCGCAGTGCATTTAAATGACAATCCGTCTAATCAACTGACTCGAATTAGAGGCGTTAGCCAAAATGTAGATATTAAAAAAACACAAATGCAAAAAGAGCTGTATATATTAGTTTGCCAAGAAGCTAAAAAGTTGAATAAGGGGGGGGGGTATAAAACAGAATCTCATTTTTGGCTTGCAAGTCATTTTGGGTATTTTTCACAGAAGAAGAGTGTCGCTATGCTGGAAATTTTGGTATGGTATTTTTCTATATTTTATAGGGTTTTAAAACGAAATATCGAAAGACTTATATTACTTACAATACGATGAACGGCAATTGCGTATTAATCCCACGCGCTGTTGTTGAAAAAAACGGCAACTTAGATGTCAACTTTACGCACAGCATGGGTGACCTAGATTATGGGTTGCGAGCAAAAAAAGAAGGCTGCCAAATCGTTATTGCACCCGGATATTACGGTGTCTGCGCAGGAAATAATGGCGCTGGTTTGTGGGTCGATAACCAGATGCCTCTTCTTGTGCGCTGGAAAAAGTTGCTCGTGCCAAAAGGTTTGCCAATTAATGAATGGATGGTGTTCTCTTGTCGCCATAAAGGACATTCCTGGGTATTCGTCTGGTTAAGCCCTTACCTAATGTTTTGGGTTAATGCATTACTGCATTTTTTGGGCATCAAAAAATGATTATGTTAGTTGTCACTTACAAGTTAATGTCCTCCAAAATATGGCTGAACAAATGTATTATGGATGATAAGACGTTATGAGCAAATTTGCACCAATAGTGGTCTTCGCTTATCGTCGACCGGAACATCTTGGCAACACTTTAGAAAGTCTGATGCGCTGTGAAGGTTTCCATCAAAGCCCGGTGTTGGTTTATTGTGACGGTCCGCGCAATGACGATGAGAGGACTGCGGTTATGGCAACCCGCGAGCGGGCGCGTGAACTGTTGGGCGACAGCGCTGAATATTATTTCAGCGAAATCAATCTAGGGCTATCGCGCTCAGTAATCGCCGGAGTGACTGAGACCATAAATCGTTTCGGACGAGCCATCGTGATTGAAGATGATCTGCAATTATCCCCTTCATTTTTGACTTTCATGAACCGGGGGCTTAATCGCTATGCCGATGAAGAAATGGTTTTACAGATTTCAGGTTATCAGTTTGATGTACCTGAATTGAGATCCGCGACTGCCGCTTTATTTTTGCCTTTTCCTGTGTCGTGGGGCTGGGCTACTTGGAAACGCGCCTGGGATAAATTCGATCCGTTGGCGCCGGGGTGGAATGCCCTTAGTACGGATAAGGCTTTGCGCTATCGTTTCAATCTTGAGGGTGCTTATGATTATGCGACCATGCTGATTCGACAAATGTCTGGTCAAAGAGATTCTTGGGCAATACGCTGGTACTGGTCGGTATTCAGGATGAATGGATTGGTTCTTTTTCCGCCCATCTCATTGGTGCAAAACACGGGTTTTGACGGCAGTGGCTCGCATGGTAGGGGGGTGTTGCGGCGGTTTTCGACGAAAATTACGGTTGCATTGTCAACTGGTATTAATATGCCAAGCGCGGTTGTGATGGATACTGCATTGTACTCAAGCGTTAAAAGAGCGTTAATGCGGCAAAATGGTGGACTTGTCGGCAAAGTGGTTGATAAATTACGTTGGTGGATGGCTATTTTTACAGTTCAATCAAAGGAACGAAATGTCTCTTCTGACTAAAATTATGGGCAAGTTTGCACCTCATCTTGTTGCTGAAATCGGGAAAAATACAAAAATTAAAGGCCGCATTGAGTGTCGTCATCCATCCGCTATTATAAACATTGGGGAGGACTCGCTTGTAACAGGAGTGTTGGTTGCGGAAGTGGCAAATAGCCAATTAATTATTGGCAACCGCGTATTTATAGGCGGCCATTCTTTAATAGATTGCCTAGGTAAAATTACTATTGAAGATGATGTTTTAATCTCCTACCAAGTTATTATCATGGATTCAGATAATCATAGTATACGAGCTTCTGAGCGTGTTGGTGATCTAAAGCGTTGGCAGAATCAACAGTATGATTGGAAGCATATTCAAAGTGCTCCTGTTGTGATTCGATCCAAAGCTTGGATTGGAGCGAGGGCAATTATTACTAAAGGTGTTGAAATTGGAGAGGGAGCAATCGTTGCTGCTGGTTCTGTTGTCACTAAGAATGTTCCATCTTATACAATCGTTGGTGGTAACCCAGCAAGAGTTATTCGAGAGTTAAATGCAGATGAGCGATGATGTTTTGTTTACGAGTTGGGAGTCAGCAGTTTCTTGGTTGCGTGCTCAACCTGATCAACAGGCGTTGGTCAATGCTTCCTATTATGACGACCCTCTGCTTGCCGCCGCCAAGCGATATCATGCAAGTAGTGAATGGCAGGCGATTCAAAAGTATTTAGCCGGTTATTCGGGTGAGGCGCTTGATATTGGTGCTGGTCGTGGAATTGCTAGTTTTGCTTTGGCCAAAGAGCATTTCAGTGTTACCTCGCTTGAACCAGATTCTAGTAATTTAGTAGGGGCTGGCGCAATAAAATCTTTAGCCATTGAAGCAGGCCTCACTATTAAGGTAGTGGAACAGTTTTCAGAGCAATTACCCTTTTCGGATGGTAGTTTTGATGTGGTTTTTGCCCGCGCGGTCTTGCATCATACTTCTAATTTGGAGCAGGCCTGTCGAGAGGTTTACCGTGTACTTAAACCGGGTGGTCGATTTATTGCGGTCCGTGAGCATGTTATTTCAAAACCTGATGATTTAAAATATTTTTTCCAAATCCATCCATTGCATAAATTGTATGGTGGTGAGAATGCTTTCTTGTTAAAAAAATATAAATCAGCACTTCAACGAGTTGGTTTTGTTGAGCATGATGTGTTATCTCCGTTGAAAAGCCCTATTAATTATTTTCCGCATACGCAAGATAGTTTACGAGAAGAACTAGTAGATCGTCTTAAGAAAACGCCATTTATTCAGCCTCTTGCGCGAGCATTGTTAGCAATTAATCCAATATTCAAAATATGCATTTTAATGTTGTCCTTGGTTGATTCGCGCCCAGGCCGTCTGTATTCTTTTGTTTCTGATAAACCATCAAAGAGTTCGTAAAATGCAAAGAATAGTTTGGATTACTGGCGCAAAAGGCTTTATTGGACGACATCTATCCAGACATTTGGCGCAAAATGGCCATAGTGTTTATGGGATTGGCCACGGTATTTGGCCAACAAATGAATCACGTATCTGGGGTGTTTCAGGTTGGTTGAATTCCGGGATTGACATTGCGAATCTTGAGGTTCTTCGACGCCAATCCGGCACACCATCGTGTGTTTTTCATCTGGCAGGCGGATCTTCAGTTGGTGCGTCTTTTGCCAGTCCGCACGAGGATTTTTTACGCACGGTTACAAGCACGGCTCAATTAGTCGAATGGATGCGAATTTCCGCACCTGAAGCAAAATTAGTGGCTGTTTCCAGTGCTGCGGTTTATGGTGCCAGCTACGACGAACCAATAAGTGAAGATTTCATTACCCGTCCGTTTTCACCTTATGGGCACCATAAATTAATGATGGAACAAATGTGCAGAAGTTATGCGGATGCATTTGATTTGCGATATACAATTGTTCGATTGTTTTCAGTGTACGGTTCTTGGTTGCAAAAGCAATTATTGTGGGATTTATGTTGCAAGCTGGATGAGGGGGATGAGGTGTTATACCTAGGAGGGACGGGGCAGGAGTTACGTGACTGGATTGAAATTAGCGATGTTGTACGGCTGCTGGAGTTTGCATCTGATCCTGAAAAAAACAGTGATTTGATTCTCAATGGAGGCACAGGAACAGCCACATCGGTGGCAGAAATCACCTCCATGGTATTAAATTCATGGGGAGGATCAACACAGGTAGAATTCTCCGGGAACGGTCGCTTGGGTGATCCGCGTAGATTGGTAGCAAATAATCGTACGCTGGATGCCGCAGGATTTCGCATGAAAATCGGAGTCGCACAGGGCATTGACGACTATGTTAAATGGTTTAAGGAAGCTCGAAGATGAAAGCAAAGCGGGTTGCCTTTCCGTTAAGAGGTAGCGCATCTTGGACCGGGGGTTATAACTATCTAGTAAATCTGTTTCGCGCACTTGAATGCTTTCAGAGTGGCTTAATAATTCCCGTATTGTTTTGTGGCGATGACGCTCTGGAAGAGGATGTGAGCACATTTTCTTCAATACACAATGTCGAGATTGTCCGTTCGCCTGTATTCAATGCCGGACGCCTTCGTATTCGAACATTAAAGGCAATTTTATCGGGAATTGATTCCGAAGCACTGCGGCTATTTCAAAATGAGCATATTGATGCGGTGTTCGAAAATGCTGTGTTTTTTGGTTGGCGCTTCCCGATTCCCGTCATTGCCTGGATGCCTGATTTTCAACATCGTCGCATGAAGCATTTGTTTAGCAAGCAGGCTTATTGGAAGCGGGAGTTAGGTTTTCGAGCGCAAATAGCGTCTGGAAGATATCTGATGTTGAGCAGCGAGGATGCCCGGCATGATTGTGAGTCCTTTTATCCATCTGCACATGGCAGAACCGCCGTGGTACGTTTTTCCGCGCCTATTTCAGACAATCTCATGGTAGAAAATCCTGCCGACGTGATTGACGAATACCGCTTGCCAGAACATTTTGTGTATTTACCTAATCAGTTTTGGAGCCACAAGAATCATGCGCTTGTAATTGAAGCTTTAGATTTATTGAAAAAAAAGGGAGTTGAGCTTGTTGTGGTTACAACTGGCAATCCACTTGATCCACGATCCCCAGGATATTATGAGGACTTGATTTCAAGAATTAACCAGTTAGGTTTGCAGGATAACTTTCGGATACTGGGGATGGTGCCAAGGCGGCACGTTATATCATTGATGAGAGTCTGTGGCGTCTTGATTAACCCTTCACTTTTCGAAGGATGGAGTAGTACAGTTGAGGAAGCCAAGTCACTTGGCGTGCCTATGTTGCTGTCTGACATTAGCGTTCATCGTGAGCAAATGGGCGAAGGTGCGATCTACTTTGATCCTCATGATGCCAATATGTTGGCAAAAAAGCTGGGAGAGTATAGTCGGCCATTACCCGCGCAAATCTTGGCGGCTAGGCAGATAAGCGCGAGCTCAGGCCAGTATGTAATTGATTTTGCCAGTGATTTCACGAGTCTAGTTGCGATTTTAACGAGCTATTGATCTGGGGAATCCACTAATTCGGGTAGATTTATCCTTATTGGAATTTAATGCCTAATGACTTACGGTTCGCTCATTTTTAAAGGCAGTTAGGTAGATTGGTGCTATTTATTGAGCAAACAAGGCAAAGTTGCCAGATTTTTAATTTAAAATATCATTTTTTTAGATATAAAAATCAGGGTCTATGATATAGATTGATTGATAGGCGATAGTTTTTTATAAAAACTCCTGAAAGCACTACATGTAGTGTTTTTAATCCTTACGAACTACTAGAAAAAATGAGCGAACCGTGAGTAATGAATGATATGAAAAATCTTGAGAAATAATCAATGATGCAGAAAGGTGGGATTCGGGGAACTCAAGCCAGCATGAACTCATTACCTAATCTATCGAAAATTTCCATTATTACAGTGGTTTTCAATGGGGCAGTGACTCTTGAAGATACTATTCGTAGCGTCATTGACCAGAGCTACGAAAATATTGAGCACATTATCATCGATGGCGGCTCCACAGATGCGACATTGGATATTTTACGAAAATATAACGGAGACGTCGCATATTGGGTGAGTGAAAAAGATACGGGCATTTATGATGCTATGAACAAAGGCATCGCTCTTTGCACTGGCGAGTATGTGGGTATGTTAAATTCAGATGATATGTTCTCAAATGAAAATGTCGTAGAGGAAATAGCGAAGCAGTTTTCAACTACAAATGCGGATGCGATTTTTTCCTGCCTGAATATTGTCGATAAAAACAATCTTGAAAATATAATACGTAAATATCGGGTGGCTAAACTTACTTCGTCATTACTTCGTATCGGCATAATGCCCGCCCACCCTACTTTTTATTGCAAGAAAAATTGTTATGAAGAGGCTGGTTTCTATAAGACCGACTATAAAATTGCTGCCGATTTTGAGATGCTGGTCAGATTACTGATCAGGCAAAAAATATCGTGGTCATTTCTTGATAAGGTTACAGTGACTATGCGTTCCGGTGGAGTAAGTAATGGCGGATTTATGTCGAGTATTAAGTTAAATTGCGAAATTATCAGAGCGTGTAAAGAAAATGGACTATATACCAATTGGTTATTTCTTATATTAAAACTTCCGATTCGATTACTTGAGCTAATACGATGAGTTTAGACTTGAGCGTTTTAGTTACCGGAGCCAATGGTTTTGTTGGTAAGCCGCTTTGTGAGGCGTTATTTGAGCAAGGGCAAGCCGTGCGAGCGGCGGTGCGAGGTGCAAACAGGCAAGTCGAACATTGCGAGACGGTAGCTGTCGGTGAGCTAAACGGCCAGACAGATTGGACAAATGCGTTGCCGGGTGTAAAGGTGGTTATTCATCTTGCTGCGCGTGTGCATGTTATGAATGATACATCGACTGATGCGTTGGCAGAGTTTCGCCGGGTAAATGTTGAGGGCACTTTACACCTTGCCAGGCAAGCGGTTAAGGTTGGCGTACAGCGCTTTATTTTTATCAGCTCCATTAAGGTGAATGGTGAAGGTACTCTATTAGGGCATCCCTATACCACTGAAGACCTACCTGCTCCGGTAGATCCTTACGGTATTTCCAAGCGCGAAGCCGAAGATGGGTTGAGTCAGTTGGCGATTGATACGGGATTGGAAGTGGTTATTATTCGTCCACCGCTGATTTATGGGCCGGGAGTGAAGGCTAATTTTTTAAGCATGATTCGTTTGTTGGACAAGGGTGTTCCTTTGCCTTTGGGGGCGATTCGTAATCAGCGCAGCCTGGTTGCTTTGGATAACTTGATTGATTTAATCATTACTTGTATTCATCACCCCGTAGCGGCTAATCAAACCTTTTTGGTGGCCGACGGCGAGGATATTTCAACGCCTGAATTGTTAAAGCGAACTGCGACTGCTTTAGGCAAAAAGGCGTGGTTGTTGCCGATTCCCGACTTTTTATTGGCGTTGGGCGCAACATTGATAGGCAAACAAGCGATGGCGCAGCGACTCTGTGGCTCATTGCAAATCGATATTTCCAAGACATGTACTTTATTGGATTGGAAGCCTCCGGTGAAAGTAGATGAGGCTCTGCACAAGACGGCACACTTTTATAGCAGCGCCACCCATGATTAGCATCGGCTGGGTATTTTTTATTGCCCTGATTTTGGCAGCACTATTAACCGGATTATTGCGCCGTTACGCCTTGGCAGCCAGCTTGCTGGATATGCCAAACGCCCGTAGTTCGCATAGTATGCCAACGCCTCGCGGTGGTGGCTTATCGATTGTTATTGTATTTTTGCTGGGACTTCCGGTACTTTCAGGGATGGGGGTATTAGCGACAAATACACTATGGGCACTTGTTGGCGCGGGTGCGTGTGTGGCTTTGGTAGGTTTTCTGGATGATCATGGTCACATTCCGGCGCGATGGCGACTGCTGGCGCATTTTATCGGGGCAGCGTGGGGGCTTTATTGGTTGGGTGGATTCCCGCCGCTCGTGTTCTCGTTGCCAACGAGTCTGGATGTGTATTCTATTGATTTGGGCTGGGTGGGACAAATTTTGGGTCTGTTTTATTTGGTTTGGTTGCTTAATCTCTATAATTTTATGGATGGTATTGATGGTCTGGCCAGTATTGAGGCGATAACCGTTTGTGTGGGTGGGGCGCTTTTGTATTTATCAGGTGCTGATAATAGTGGACAGTGGGTTACGCCGGTATTGCTGGCAATGAGCGTTGCCGGTTTTTTGTTTTGGAATTTTCCGCCCGCCAGAATTTTTATGGGTGATGCGGGGAGTGGTTTTTTAGGCATGGTATTGGGACTTTTTTCCATTCAGGCCGCCTGGATTGCACCGCAGTTTTTATGGAGTTGGTTAATTTTACTGGGCGTGTTTATCGTGGATGCTTCGTGGACGTTGGCAAGGCGTTTTTTAAACGGTGAAAAAGTCTACGAGGCTCACCGTAGTCATGCTTATCAGCAAGCATCGCGCTATTATCGTTCACATAAGGCAGTT
>CAIUYS010000114.1 GCA_903903365.1 uncultured Methylococcaceae bacterium | reverse complement strand
AGGATGATCTAAAGCAGTCGCTTTAATAAGGTCGGTATAAACGCCTAACTCGTTAAATTTTAATGCACCGGTCATTTGGCTAACCCACAAATCAAGTGCCTTGACTCTAAGCTTGGCATTACTTAGCTGTGCGAAGCCATCAACTTTAGACGTGCCACTATCCAGCAACGGGAGCTTTAAATCCAGGGTAATTTGAGTATTGCCTTGGGGTTCTACCGCATCCAACAACTTATCCACCGGTGACTTAAGCGGCGTCTGCTGCATAAATCTCAAGCCTTGCAGAATGTCCGTTTCCAGCTTGCCCTGAACCAGTAAATACTCGCTTTTATCCAGCGAGGGTATGGTTACCCTGGCCTGATTAATTTTTACCTTTTGACTTAGAGCCTTATGCAAATCAACCTGCAAGCCGCCTTGTAAAAACAAAACATCTCCACTCAGATCGGTTAAGTGAGGCCATTCGGAATTATAGTTCAGCTCCATTTGATCAATAGCAAACAGGGTTTCAAAAACTCCTTGCCCGCCAATAAACGGAAAATCACTTAAATGACCGTAGAACAACATGCCGCCTTTGGGCACACGACCGCTGATAAAAGCATGGTCCAGCCAATCAACCGTATCCTTACCCATTAAACTTATCGGCAAATAATGGTTTATTTTGCTGACATCGTCACACCTAAAAGCCATTTGCATATCCATAAATGTCTTTTGGCCTTCTGCTTTTGGAATTCTTAAACTCAATTTGCTTTCGGTCTTTATATCCGGTGAATCCAGCTCTATTTTGGAACTGGAGACAAGCCAGTCACTGGGAGTTTGTTCCCAAGCGATAGTGCCTTTAAGATGGGTAATGTGTAGTGGCTCACGAAACAAACCCACTGAAGTCAGTTGCGCATCTTGCGTTAAAAAATCCACACTACCCAGTTGATCAGTGCCTTTTATTTGTCCGCTTACGTTGTCTATACCGGGTATTGCAGCGGATGACGCAACCTTAAGGTGGGTAAATTTGCCATTAACCGCATAGTGCTTTTCATCCAGATCGGCAAATAAAGAAAGCTGTTCCAGAGATCCTTCCAACTGGGCATGTGCCAATGACAGGTCGGCTTCTTTGGGTAGTGGCGCAAAAAACAGTGCTATTTTGGAAATTTCATGCGCATCCACTTGTTCAACAAACAGACCCAGCTTATGCAATAACTTATCTTGAGTCCGATCACCGGAAGCGCTAAAAACGGCTGCGGGCCATTTTTTATCCGCTGTTTCCAACAAAAATACGGGTACATCCAAGCGCCAACGCCCGTCATTAAGCGCCCAGAAAAATTGGGTAACAAGTTGTTTAACCGGAAACGAAGGCTTCTCCGGCCTGGTCAACTGCAACTGCTGAAACTGCACGTCGCCCACCAGCGAAACCAGTTGAGAAGATTGCCAATGACTCCAGAGCTTGACATCGCCAATACCCGAACCAATACGCATAGCCAGTGGCAATGCATCGATCATCCACTCAGACAGATGTAGATTTTTTCCTTCAACAAAGACAGCCCCGTTAATAGATGACGGTTTGAAAACATCACCCATCAAATCCATGGACACACGTAACTCATCGCCCTGTTTTTTCGGCAACTTGGCTCGAATATTTACTTGGTGCCGCTGCGCATTATTTATAATGGCAAGATCCACCTCACCAACCACTGCCGGTTTATTGGGGTGCAGTTCATCTTGCCAACTAATCTCACTTTGTAAAACTTCGTATTTACGCCCCTGCAACAACCACAAAGGCTGCTCATCACTGGCTTTTAAGCCAACAATGGCGATACTTCCATCCAGCTTGCGCTTTACGGCAAGTTTAGCACCCACCAAAGTGACCCACGTTGAGGCTAACCGATCACTATTGACCAAGACATCCAGTAAATTAATACCCAGCCGTATTTCTTTAAGTTGAATCGCGGGGCTCTCATTGGCTATAACGGATGCTATTTTGATATCTTTTAGTATCAGCTCAGGACTATAACCACGCATTTTTGCCCGTAATTGCCCTATGGTTACCGGCGTCCCCACCTGTTCGCTAACGCGAGCCGACAATTCAGCTTTATAACTGTCTATCCCCAGCAACAGTAAGCGCACGCCGGTTAAGCTTAGGGCTGAAGCAATCAAAGACCAGAAAACAAGATGACGCGTTGCACGCTTAAGGTGATGAATCATAAGGGCAGTTTAAAGGCACAAGATTGAAGGCAAAAATAACATTTTTAGGTGTGCGCCTTTAACCTTAAAGAAGTACAACATCATACTGTTCCTGATTATATTCAGCCTCTACCCTAAACTTAATCTGCACACCCAAAAATACTTCCAGTTCCGCCAGCATGTCGGCTTCTTCATCAAGCAGCATTTCTACGACTTCATTAGAAGCCAGAACCAATAAGGTCTGCACTTTGTATAGCCTGACTTCGCGAATAATCTCCCTGAATATTTCCAGACACATGGATTCCGGTGTTTTTAAAACACCTCGCCCACCGCAGGCACTACAAGGCTCACAAAGAATATGTTCAAGGCTTTCACGCGTTCTTTTGCGAGTCATTTCAACCAGGCCAAGTACTGAAACTTCAGTAATTTTGGTTTTCGCGCGGTCTTTTTCCAAATTGCGTTCCAGCGCCTGCAACACCTGTTTTTTATGATCCTCACTTTTCATATCGATAAAATCGATGATGATAATGCCACCCAGATTTCTGAGTCTCAACTGGCGGGCAATAGTTTGAGCCGCTTCAAGATTGGTTTTAAAAATAGTCTCTTCAAGGTTACGCCCACCCACATAACCACCCGTATTAACATCTACGGTGGTCATTGCTTCAGTCTGGTCAAATATCAAATACCCGCCCGACTTTAATTTAACCTTACGCTCCAAGGCTTTTTTAATTTCATCTTCAACACTGTAGATATCAAATACCGGACATTCACCCGAGTAATGTTCAATAACCGGTACGATTTCGGGTACAAAAACCTCAGCAAATTCAAGCAGTCGTTGATAGGTTTCTTTGGAGTCTACACGAACTCTGTCAATACCTTCCTTATATAAATCCCTAAGCGTTCTGACACTCAGCGGCAAATCTTTATGAATAAACTGCTTAGGCTTTGCCGTGGCAATCTTTTCTACTATCGATTCCCACAATTTCAGCAAAAAAGTCATATCAGCAATCAGAGTTGCTTCATTGGCGCATTCGGCCGCTGTTCTGGCAATAAAGCCACCGCATTTTTGCTCCTGCCTGAAAGCATCAAGACAGGCTCTTAACCGGGCGCGCTCAGCATCACATTCAATACGTTGCGACACTCCCGAATTATTCGAGTAAGGCATATACACCTGATACCGGGAGGGTATCGATATTTCTGTTGTTAAACGGGCACCTTTGTTACCCATCGGATCTTTAACCACCTGCACAACAATAGGCTGACCTTCATGCAGGTAATGCTCAATAACATCCGAACCTTTTTCTTCCAGATCCTTCGCACATAAATCTGAAAGATGAATAAACGCCGCCTTGGGCAGGCCAATATCAACAAAAGCCGCCTGCATACCTGGCAGAACCCGGCACACTTCACCTTTGTAGATATTACCGACCAACCCGCGCTCACGGCTTCTTTCAATAATGAGTTCTTGTAAGACGCCATTTTCAATAACTGCAACACGAGTTTCCGGCGGCGTTACATTGATTAAAATTTCTTCACTCATTTGAAAAGTTCTATTCCTTGTTTAGATAAAAGTTCGGCAGTCTCAAACAAGGGTAAACCGACCACTCCCGAAAAACTGCCTTTTATTGATTCTATAAACACACCACCCCGTCCTTGAATAGCATAACTGCCCGCTTTATCAAACGGTTCGCCACTGTTCCAGTAAGCCAGTATTTCCTGTTCTGTCAAACACCGAAAAGTCACCTCGGTAATACTAACCGCCTGACCATGCTCACGTCCTCTCAAAGAAATTGCACTATAAACCTGATGGGGTTTACCGGACAACTGCGTCAACATGGCTATGGCATCAGCCTTATCTTTGGGTTTTCCCATAATCACAGACCCCAAAATTACTGCCGTATCAGCGGCCAAAACCGGTATTTCAGTATTGAGTTGAGCTTTGCACGCCGCAGACTTTTCAGCGGCCACACGCTGGACATAATCCAGTGGCGCTTCATTAGGCCAAGGGGTCTCATCAAGATCAACAGGATAAACCCGATAAGAGACATTAATTTGGTCTAGCAGTTCCTTTCTGCGTGGAGAAGCGGAAGCAAGAATAATCTGTACGGACATTAGCGATGATAAGGGTGGTTATGGAGAATACTCCAGGCACGGTAAAGCTGTTCAGCAACCAAAATACGCACCAGCGGATGAGGAAAAGTAAGTCTTGATAAACTCCATGACTCACGTGCCAGTAGTTTAGCAGAATCTGCCAAACCTTCAGGACCGCCAATCAATAAAGACACATGCTGACCACTTTCCAGCCAACTCTGCATCGCCTGCGCCAATTCGGGCGTAGTCCACGGTTTGCCGGGAATATCCAGCGTCACAATATGAGTGCCCTGTGGAATAGCCGCCAGCATCCGCTCACCCTCTTCTCTTACAATTCGGACAACATCACTGTTTTTACTACGTTTACCCGGTGCAATTTCTTTAAGCACCAGCTCGCATTCACGCGGCAAGCGCTTGGCATATTCATCGTAACCTTGCTGAACCCAGCCCGGCATACGGTTTCCTACTGAAATTAAATTTATTTGCATGGGCATGCAGGATACAGACAACAAAGCATTGATGCAATGTGTGATCAACGCTGCTGAACCATAAAAATCAGCTAAAAAAATATGACTTGCGGTTGTTTTGCACCGATGAGTGAATGATCACTGGTTGCCCCCCCCCTTTAGGTGCTGTTATTTTTATTACAAGTACCTCCTTATCCTTTGAATTACTTATCATTATTGCTTATGGCCTCTAACTTGCTTTGAATACTTGCATTATTAACAAGCCTGTTTACAATAAATGAGTGTTGCTGCTTAGGTGATTTCCTACGAAGAATATACTCGCTACCTGCACTGAATAATCAATGTATAAAAACTTCACTTATAAACAAAGCGACATTATCATTACCGTGCCAAACTTATTACACCAAGAATCAGGAGTTACATCCATGTTAAAACCGCATATTATTACCACCGCCCTGCTGTTGTTGGCATTATGCTTTACAGCACCTGTTTTTGCCGAAGAAGATGCCACGATGCATCAAGTTTATTTGGCCGCTGAAGCAGGAAAATTTAATGAAGCACAAGCCATGATGGACAAAGTGCTGCACGATCATCCTGACAGTGCGAAGGCGCACTTTGTAGAAGCTGAATTGCTGGCAAAACAAGGCCGGTTTAACGATGCAGGCGCAGAGCTCAACACCGCTGAACGCTTGCAACCTGGCTTGCCTTTTGTCAAACCGGAAGTATTGCAAAACCTTAAGGGTCGTATTGCCTCTGTGTCAACGGGTGCCGTGCAACCAGCCAGCACCGGCCAAAACCTACAGTCCATGGTTAAAGACTGGACACCCTCGATTCTTTTAATCTTGGGCATTGGTTTAGTCGTGTTATTAATTGGATTTATGAGTCGGCGAAATTCCAAAATAATACCCGCCAATAGCTATGCCGGTAATGCGCCCGGACAAAATATGCCGCCGGTCGGTTCGAGTGGCGCTGGCTCAGTCATGGGTCAACCGACTGCTGGCGGAATGGGTTCTGGTATTATGGGCAGTCTGGCAACGGGCGCGGCCATGGGGGCAGGAGTCGTGGCTGGTGAAGCGCTGATGCATCATTTTATCGATGGCAATAAAAGCACTATTGCTCCCGAACCGTCATTACCCGAGACTTCGCCATGGAATACATCCAGCAATACAAATGATAATGACGATATGGGCGGCACCGACTTTGGTATCGCAGACTCGTCATCATGGGATGATGATAGCGCTGACGATGGAAATGACGACTGGTCTTAACCATTATTTATTGTGCTGATTTTTAGATCGAAGCGTAACGGAGTTTACAGCCCCGCCACGCACATTTTAGTAATTGGCTTATCGCTATGAAAACGGCTTAGGCTTATCCAAGGACGAAAACAGAGCTCTTGATTTATATCAGTAAGTCACAGATCAGGGACATCCTGAGGCAAAAAAATAATCTTGATGCCATGAGCAAGAAGTAAATAATTTAACTATTTTGATGACCGTGGAATCCTTTAAACATGCTTAACCAAATCAAGCTTTTTTTTGAGCAACATCTTGCCCTTTCAGCACCTGAAAACACTTCGGAAGAAAAGCTGCAACTTGCGACCGTCGTTTTATTTTTGGAAATGATGAATATGGACGATAGGGTGGAGGCCGTAGAACAAGATATTATTTTTGCCCTGATTCATCAGAATTTTTCATTATCTGCCGAGCAAACCACTTCATTATTGGCGTTAGCGGAACAACAAAGAAAACAAGCTACTGATTATTTTCAATTTACGTCCTTAATTAATAAAGGCTACAGTCTGGAGCAAAAGATTGGATTAATTGAATCACTATGGAAAATTGCTTTTATTGATGGTGTCTTGGATATGGACGAAGAATATCTGGTACGAAAAATTGCCGACCTTTTATATGTGCCTCATACTGCTTTTATTATGGCAAAAAACCGGATAGCACCGGTGAATAATCTATCCTATGACTAATTATCCGCTGACTTTGACTTACGCGCTCTTTGTTAAGCAACGCAAACACAACCATCAGCAATAAAATAATTGATGAATAACAAAACGTTCCGCTCCAATAATCTCTCACATCATATTTTGCCGAATTCTGCGACGATGGTGGGTGTCTGTATTATGGTTATAAGCATCGTTAAAACCATGGCTCCCGGCTTAACGAACTACCTGATTGATAAAGGCTTGGCCATTGACAGCCTGTTATTTATGATAAGTGCACTGCTTTCATTTTCATCCATTCGTTTAGAGCAGTCCACTGAGCGACTGGAACGTTGGGCGGAAATGATATTTTTGCTTGGCTTGGTGTCAATGCCACTGATTACGGTCATTTTCTCTTTTGAAATCGTTTAATGTAAATTTTGCTTTTCACCACCACCTCCCTGGGTCAATAAATTTTCCTATAAAATGCATGATCTCAGGGAATCACGCAACCCTTACCTCTACGGGTAAAGTTGATAATATCGGTATTTTCTCCGTTAAAAAAAACTGTTACTGAATTTACGCTATCATTCGTTTGATGAGAGTCACGCAGCGTGCGATACTTGCCTAGTATTTCGGTTGCTTAAAGGGCTTTAAATGCTTCGTAAAACACAGCATCCTTAATTGGATAAATCAAGACGCGATAAATCGCGTCTCTACACTTTAAAAGCTTCGCAAAACACGACCGCCTTAATTGTACCCTTCCGGGTAGATTAAGAAATATCAGTTATTACAATACCGACTAAGGAACGTGCATAAAATAACTTTACCCTTATACCCCTCACCCCACACTCTCAGAGAGTGAGAGGGAGCAAGATGCCTAAGTTATTTCATGCGCATTCCCAAGATAATGACCTGTAAAATAGGGTAACCCAATGCACATCAACTTAAAGATATTAATTCATGATGAAGACACGAAGTTCACGAAGAAAAACCAAAGAAAAATCTTCGTGTTCTTCGTGTCTTCGTGGTGAAATGTCTTAAGTTGATGTCTATTTAGGACGAGACCATGAGCTTTTTAGCCAAACTCTGGAATTACATAAAAACACTAAGTCTTGTCGCTGCCTTAATAACTGGCGGTTGGGTGGCCTATATCTATGACAGTTCAAAAAAACCGCCCGTTGTTGCCAAGCAGTTAATCGTTGAAGGCGATAATGCTTTAAATATTGGCCGTTACGCCGATGCCAAACGGATTTTTGAAGAAGAACTCAAAGCCAATCCGCAAAACAAACAAGCCGCGTGGTATCTACAAATAGCCGATATTCCACAAACATTATCCCAGCCAGAGTTTAAAGAGGCCATTGATATACTTTATCAACAGAACCCAAACGACTCTCATGTTAATTTATTCCTGGGTGAGTATTACGCTGCTAATGACCAACCCGATAAGGCCGTACCGTATTTTGAGCAAGCCATAACACAAAATCCTAAACTGGCTGAAGCTCATTATGATTTGGCCAGACTTTATGACCAATTAGGTAATTATGAAGACGCCAAGGTTGAATCTTTAAAAGCGATTGATAGCTCACCGACACCTAAATACAGAAACAATCTGGGTAATATCTATTTTAAACAATTGCATTATGAGGAGGCGATTAAAGAATATGGAAAAAATAAGGAATATCCTCTTTCAGCACTTGAAAGCGCCAAGATTTACTGGCGACTTGAATATCTCAGCCAGGCAATAAGCTATCAAAATCAAGCGATTAATTGGCTGAATGATAAAACAATAATGACCAAACCGGAAAATGAAGATACTTGGGATTTTGAAGTCGCCCTTGCAAAGCGTCTTAAACTGGTTACCCTGGAAGAGAAAAAAAGTTATGCGTATTACTGCTTATCGGTCAGTCTTTTTTTACAGAGCGATAATGAAGGTGCAGAGAAAGTTCTGCAAAAGTTACGCGATTTAAATATTGATCGTCAAGCCACTATTGACGAACTATTAGCAACCGATCTGGATGCCTTGGTTAAGGCAAATGCTGATTTTGCAGAGACGGTTGCCGCTTATAAGGCGCTTTATCTGAAAAATTCTTCAACGGGCATCCCGTAACCAAAATGCGTGACCGATCATTCATGGCTCCGGACATTAGCAAGACCAGTCAACTATCTT
>CAIUYS010000113.1 GCA_903903365.1 uncultured Methylococcaceae bacterium | reverse complement strand
CTCTAAGTCAAAAGGTAAAAATTAATCAGGCCAGGGTAACCATACCCTCGCTGGATAAAAGCGAGTATTTACTGGTTCAGGGCAAGCTGGAAACAGACATTCTGCAAGGTTTGAGATTTATGCAGCAGACGCCGCTTAATTCACCGGTGGATAAGTTGCTGGATGCGGTAGAACCCCAAGGCAATACCCAAATTACCCTGGATTTAAAGCTCCCGTTGCTGGATAGCGGCACGCCTAAAGTTGATGGTTTCGTACAGCTAAGCAATGCCAAGCTTAGAGTCAAGGCACTTGATTTGTGGGTTAGCCAAATGACCGGTGCATTAAAATTTAACGAGTTAGGCGTTTATACCGACCTTATTAAAGCGACTGCTTTAGATCATCCTATCCAGCTTGCCATTAAAAGTTCAGAGGTTCAGACAGCCGTTAGTGTCGGTGGTCGGGTTGGGGTCAGCGATTTACAGAAACAATTTAAAATACCCGGGTGGCAGGTGGCACAAGGTGCGACAGATTATCAGTTAACGTTACAATTGCCTTATGACGATAACTCGCCGGAACTACTGGTGCAGTCAAAATTGGCAGGTATCTCATTGGATTTGCCGGGAGCCTTGGCCAAGACCCGCGAACAGCAGCGATCTTTAGCGCTGACGTTTGATTTGGCTGATGACGCGTTGTTGCCGATTAACTTAAATTACGATAATCAACTTAAAGCAGCGTTCAGGTTTGATATAAAGCAGCAGCGAATTGAATCGGGTAACGTTTTAGTGGGTCTTGGCACTGTCGCTCAACGCCTGGACGCAGGTATTTCGCTGGAAATTAATCGTGAGCGCTTGGCCTTGCAAGACTGGTTGGCTGTGGCGTTATCGTTTACGCAAGGACAGGATAATCAAGCATTATTAAACGCAGTGACCAGTCTTAAGGATATAAAAATACACAGTGAACACGGGCTGTGGAAAACAACAGATTTGGGTTTATTTGATCTGACATTAAAGCCTGAAGGCAATTATTGGTCGGGTGATATCAGCGGTGCCATTGCCAAGGGTAAATTTAAGATACCTTTTGATCTTAAAGGCCCTGACAGCATTAGTCTTGATATGCAAGAGCTGCAACTTTCGGCATTTAAACAACTTAAACCTCAGGACGATGCAAGGGAGCCGGCACCCGTGTCTGATGTGATGCCATTATTAACGATCACCAGTCAAAAAACCTTTTGGCAGTCCCTTGATCTTGGGCAGTTGACCTTGCAAACCGAGCGCATACCTAATGGTATTATTTTTAAGCGTTTGGAGTTGGCGGGTAAGGATCTAAAGCTTGCTTTGTCAGGCGATTGGAAAGTTAATGGCAAGCAATCCAAAACCAACGTGCAGGGCACAGTGACCATGCCGAAAGCCGGTCAATTACTTTCAAAGCTGGGTATTAACAAAGACCTAACGGAAACCAGCGCCGTTGTTGATTTTACCGGAGTCTGGAATGCGGCACCTTATCAATTTTCGTTAAGCGATTTACAAGGCAAGATAGACGTTAATTTAAAGGGCGGTCGCATTTTAAGTATAGAACCCGGATTTGGTCGGGTACTGGGGATGTTGGCAATGGCGCAATGGATAAAACGTTTGCAGTTGGATTTTAGTGATGTGTATGAAGAAGGGCTAACGTTTAACACGATTAACGGGCACTTTGATTTGGCTAAAGGTAAAGCGGTTACCAATAATTTAGTGATTGATGCCATCCCTGCAAAAATTACGATTACGGGAGAGACAGACTTTATTAATCGACGTCTTGATCAAGTGGCCAACGTTGCACCAAAAAGTGCTGATGCGGTTCCTATTGCTGGTACAATCGTTGGCAAAGTGGCCGGTTTAATCGGGCAGTATTTGACGGGGACAGATCAAGACGGATTTTTCTTTGGTTCGCAGTATTTGATTAAGGGCGACTGGGGGAATGTACAGGTTATTCCGTTACATGAAAATGATGGCTTGCTGCAAAAAACCTGGACGGGTATCACCGGTTTTCCATGGTTACAGCAATCTAAAGAACAATAATCAAGAGACAACATGACTAAATGCGCCGCAATACAAATGGCCTCAAGCCCTACTATCAGCGTTAACTTGCAAGAAGCCGAAAAGCTTATTGCTGAAGCGGTTACAGCGGGTGCAAAGTTGGTAGCCTTACCTGAAAACTTTGCGTTAATGGGTAATCATGAAACGGATAAGCTTAAAGCAAAAGAAGTCGATGGCTCGGGCCCCATACAAGATTTTTTGGCGACAGTTGCAAAAAAATATGGGGTTTGGGTGGTTGGCGGTACTATCCCGATGGCTACCGATGACAGAAATAAAGTGCGGGCCGCTTGCCTGATTTATAACGATCAGGGTGAAAGGGTCGGGCGTTACGATAAGGTGCATTTATTTGATGTCAATGTTCCGGGGACTCAAGAGGTTTATCGTGAATCTGATTCCATTGAGCCGGGTACCGAGCCACAGGTTTTCGATACGCCTTTTGGCCGATTGGGGGTCGCTGTTTGTTACGATTTGCGGTTTCCGGAATTTTTCAGGAAAATGAGTGTCCAGGGCGTTGACATTCTGGTGGTTCCTTCTGCGTTTACTGCGGAAACCGGAGCCGCCCACTGGGAAGTATTATTGCGTGCGCGAGCCGTGGAAAATCTTTGCTATGTGATTGCACCCAATCAGGGTGGTTTGCATATTAATGGCCGTAAAACCTTTGGGCATAGCATGATTATTGATCCTTGGGGTATCGTGCTGGATTGTTATAAAACCGGGAGCGGTTACGTAATGGCTGAAATAGACCCTGAGCGACTGGAAAAAGTGCGGGGGGCATTTCCGGTATTAAACCATAGATGTTTTTTTGGTGAATAATATGAGTGTTTTTTTTAAAAGCTTACTGCTTGCCATGCTGTTGGTTGCTTGTGGCGGCAAAGACAATCGTTATCGGGATACCCAAATGTTGGAGCATCCTCCCGCGCTTGCTGTCAGCAAACCTGCCGGTGAATTGCGTGTAACCGATAATAGCAAGGTTCCAAGGCGGCGTGAAAAATCGGGCTTGGGAGCCGATGTTTATCTGACGACATCGACGCCTCCGCAATTGAAAATCAAGCAGCCGTTAGATGATGCCTGGAGTACGTTGGGTCTTGCCTTAAAGCAAAGTAAAATTGAAATAACGGATCGTGAACATGATAAAGGTCTTTTCTATGTGCTTTATGATCCCGAAAAATCTTTATTTAGCAGAAAAAATAACGAAGCCGTTTATGTGATCACTGTAGAAAGCGACGGTGCCGAGTCAACAATAACAGCAACTCTTGGTAGTGCGGCTGAACAAAGCAGTGCCGGTGGTCGAGGTAAAAACCGTAGCGCGGCCAAAGATAACAGTGCTGCCCAGTTGGCCGATGGCGCTGAAAAATTAGTAAAATCATTGTATGAAACGATGCAAAATGATTTAAAAGAAGAATAATTTAGGTTCAAGGTGAAAGGTTAAAGCCGATAAAGCTTACCCTTGAATCTTGCACCTTGAACCTTAACCCTTTATTTTGATGTTGTGATGGAACTATTAAACCTTGCGAGACAAGCTATTTTGATGCCTGCCGGTATTCAGGATGGTGATATTGAAAAAATTATGAACCGATTGCTCAGTTCGCCCGTTGATGCTGCGGATATTTATTTCCAGTCCAGTCATTCTGAATCTTGGGTGATGGAAGGCGGCATCATTAAAGAGGGCAGTCACAGTATTGAGCAGGGTGCCGGCGTGCGTGCCGTATCAGGCGAGAAAACCGGTTTTGCTTATAGCGACCGGATTGAGTTACCGGTATTACTGGAAGCGGCCAATAATGTTAAAGCCATTGTCAGGCAAGGGCAAGATGCTCAGGTTGGCTTGGTAAAAGCGGCTGGCTGGCCCCTGTATTATCCGGTTACCAATCCCTTAAAATCATTGGCCGATCAAGAGAAAATAGATTTGTTACGCACTGTTGAGAGTGAAACCCGCAAACTGGACAGCCGTATAGAAGAAGTGATTGTCAGTCTGAGCGGCTCGCATGAAAGTATTCTGGTGGCCAATCAGGACGGCTCGTTAGTCGCTGACGTAAGGCCGTTGGTGCGCATGAATGTAACGGTTATCGTTGAAGAAAACGGTCGGCGTGAACAGGGTGGCATGGGCGGTGGTGGCCGGAGTGATTACCGTTATTTTATCGATCAAAACCGGGGCCTGGAATACGGTAAAGAAGCGGTCAGGCAGGCACTGGTCAATCTGGAAGCAGAGGATGCACCGGCCGGTAATATGACGGTCGTATTGGGGCCGGGTTGGCCGGGTATTTTATTGCACGAAGCGATTGGTCATGGCTTGGAAGGTGACTTTAACCGTAAAGGCACATCGGCATTTAGTGGTCGGGTGGGTGAGCGGGTGGCTTCGAATTTATGTACTGTGGTCGATGACGGAACCCTGCAAGGCCGTCGCGGTTCCTTGAGTATTGATGATGAAGGTACGCCTACCGAAAAAACCGTACTGATTGAGAATGGTATTCTCAAAGGCTATATGCAGGATAAACTTAATGCGCGATTAATGGGGGTTAAGTCCACCGGTAATGGCCGTCGAGAATCTTATGCCAGTTTGCCGATGCCACGCATGACCAATACGTATATGTTGCCCGGCTCTCATAATCCCGAAGAAATTATAAAATCAGTAAAAAAAGGCCTGTACGCCAAAAACTTTGCCGGCGGACAAGTTGATATTACCTCGGGCAAGTTTGTGTTTTCTGCCAGTGAAGCGTATTTGATTGAAAATGGCAAAATAACCCGTGCCGTTAAAGGGGCGACCCTGATTGGCAACGGCCCTGACGTGTTAACCAAAGTGTCTATGGTCGGCACCGATCTTGAGCTGGATAGCGGTGTCGGTACTTGCGGCAAAGAAGGACAAAGTGTGCCGGTTGGGGTTGGTCAACCTACGATGAAGATTGATGGCTTGACGGTTGGCGGAACGAGTGTTTAAACGTTATAAAAATACTCTATCAAAAGAACTGACATGCCCGTAATTTCCTATTTCTTTGGGATTTATATTCGTATGTACCACGATGATCATAACCCACCGCACTTTCACGTAGAGTACCAGGGACATCAAGCTTTAATGGCTATTGAAGGCGGTGAGCTTATAGCGGGAACACTGCCCAATAAAGCAGTCAAGTTGGTACGAGAATGGGCAAAAGAACACCAACAAGAACTATTAACTGATTGGCAAAGCGCTATTGAGTTAAGACCGTTGCAACGTATTGCAGGAGCTGACAATGATTAAAATCATCCGGGCACAGTACATGCAGCAGAAAATTCTGCGATTGTATTTTTCCGATAATTCTTATGGAGATTATGATTTACAAGCGTTGTGTGACAGACAAACGGAATTGGTTATTCCTTTGAACGATGAGCAGTATTTTAAGCAATTTTTTTTAGAGCTCGGTGCGCTGTGTTGGCGTAATGGTTTGGAGTTAAGCCCCGGCAATATTCACAGAAAACTTGAAGAGCAACAAAAACTGCATTATGAGTCAAAAGTTGCATAACGTAGAAAATAGACAAAAAGATCGGCAAGTTGGGTACATTTTCGCAAGAAATGATACTCGGCATGTTTGGTAAAAGCCGCTACAACTCACTTAAAACTTAGAGATCACCGTGCAAAACCAAGAAGAAATAAACCGTTTAAAAAATACCGTTCAAAACTTGTTGGACGAAGCCAAAAAACAAGGTGCCAGTGCGGCCGAAGCCGGTTTGAGCCAGGAAAACGGCTTGTCGGTGTCAGCGCGTCTGGGTGATGTTGAAACGATCGAACATCATTGTGGTCAGGGCCTTGGCATAACGGTCTATTTTGACCAACGCAAAGGTTCCGCTAGTACGACCGATTTGTCGCCTGAATCCATTAAAGAAACGGTTAGCGCCGCCTGTAGTATTGCCCGCTATACCAGTGAAGATACTTATGCCGGATTGCCGGAAGAAGAGTTGCTGGCCAATGAATTCCCCGATCTTGATCTTAATCATCCGTGGGATCTTAGTGTTGAT
>CAIUYS010000112.1 GCA_903903365.1 uncultured Methylococcaceae bacterium | reverse complement strand
TCCTGATGACTCAACAAACAATCTTGACGATTGTATAAACAATCAGGAAGATTAAATCGTCAATCTTGATGATTGTACAAACAATCAGGAAGATTAAACCGTCAATCTTGATGATTGTACAAACAATCAGGAAGATTAAACCTACGATATTGATAATTGTACAAACAATCAGGAAGATTAAACTTACAATCTTGATGATTGTATAAACAATCAGACAAATTAAAACTACAATCTTGATGATTGTATAAACAATCAGGCAAATTAAACCAACAATCTTGATGATTGTATAAACAATCAGGAAGATTAAACCAACCATCTTGATGATTGTACAAACAATCAGGAAGATTAAACCTACAATATTGATGATTGTATAAACAATCAGACAAACTTATCAACCTGCCAGCATTTTCCCCTTAAAAAATAGCAATACCTTGCTGTGGTGGTTGCCATTTTTGATTGAAACCATAATGAGTGATTGAACAATTATAAGCATCCTGCAAAAACTGTTGGCGTTTCTCGGTAGAACACCCCGTTTGGACTATTAAGGTTTCCCTGAGCGGATGATGACTGGTGATTAAATATTCATTGCGATCATGCAGACGTTGCAGCAATGGCAACGCCGGCAAGTTGGCAAATTTTCCCTTCACGCCCCTATTGCAATCAGTACAGGCCAACACCAGATTAGCCACACCGTTAATCGGTTTTTCGGCATCACATTTGCGTAAATCATGCGGAAAGAAATGATCCACATCGGCAAAATCAGGATGATTATTATCAAGGGAAATATCCCTGAAACAATAAAAACATCGGCCTTTTTGATAACCGTTTAAAGACGGACTAGCAGCGGTGACAGCAACACGCCGCAATTTATTGTCGGCAAAAAATTCGCGGGTTTCTTCTTTGTAATCCACTTGAATTAAATGCTTGGGTAAATTTAATTCCCAAGCCGTTTCAACCAAACGCCAGCGCGATTCCGTTTCTGCGGCCAAATTATCATACTGATACTGCTCGCCCAAGCGATAAAAATTATCCGTTAAAGTAATGCCGCCTTTGGTTTTTCTTTCATCCATAAAAAAACGGCTGGGCACTTCAACATTATGGACATTATGAAAGGCATCCAGCACATTGTTAAAACCCAACTGAACCGTTAAATCAATCAAGGCATCTTGGTTGATTTGCTTGGCATTAAAATCCCGACAACCATCCAGAAACTTGCTGCTTGCCGAGGTAATTTGTTTATCACAAACAACCAAATGCTCGGCAATATGTCTGGAAAACGGCATCGCCAATTGTTCCAGGCTAATAACGGAATCACCGCTATCTTTCAAATCATAGAGTGCTTTGGCCAAAGCAAATTTATATGAAGCAACATTGCGCCCAAACAGAATGATTGAGCGCCAGTAGTTTTCCAGATTTGGTTCTATTTCGTAGAATTTAGACATTAAGCGATAAAACCTATTGCTGGTTTTCGAACTGGAGTTTGGGAATCAGCGAAACTTACGTTTTTGTTTTTGGTATTGCTTCGACAATTTTTCCAACTAAATCATGGATTGGCATATTATCGCCATGTTTACGATCAAGGGTGTTTGATGCATTATAAGCAATGGCTTCTACTGCCTTTATAATCAAGGATTTTTGCATATCCATATCGGCGTTGCCTAAATCATCGATTTGTTTTTTATATTTATCGTAAGATTTTGATAGCGTTTCTTTATGGGCGTATTCCTGCTGAAGTCGTTGGCATTCACTACGTCTTTTTGATGCATAAAAGGCCAGCCATAAAACTGGGGCATAGAATGGGATTCTGGAAACCAATCCCTTCAAAACTGTATCCCAGTCGGTAAGTTTTACAGAATTCATATATGGCATACCAACACTATGGATGATTACACCATCCTTTATGCTCTCAATATCTCTTATGACAAAGCTATCTGTTATTGATGAATAGATTGCAAATATAACTATTATGGATATAGAGAAAAAAAACAATTTACTTGCGTCTCTTATGGGTTTATCAAAAGAAATCCTCATATCACCATAAGCACTAGCCAAGCCTGTGCTGGTTGCGCCAGGCATTAGGTCTTCTATTTGTTTGTTCAAAGCCTCATATTTATTTTTTTGCTTGACCTCAAAATCGCTTAGAACCTGTGTTCTTTTATCCAATTCACCAGAAAGCCCACCTTCCAAATTACCACTGTCATTAAGTTTACCAAATATTTTGCCATGAAATTTATCCAATTCCTCAACGTGGGCACTGACAGTTACCAATAAATCCTCAATGGATTGCTGCTCTGCCAGAATGGTTTCCTTGGCTTGAGTTATCTCTTTCTTGGTAGAAAGATCGCTCTCATTACCAACTAACGTTTCATTGTAATATTGGTTAATAGCTTTATACGCACTTTCCAGCTCCCCGACCCACTCATTAACTTTATTTTTAATACCATTAACGGCTTCATCCCCTCCAAATAGCTCAGTATTAAACTGTTCAATTAAGGTATCTGTGGCTTGGATTTTCTGGTATAGGTTTTTGCTCTGCTCGTTATAGTCATTAATTTCTGTAACAAGTACGGTGGACTTATTACGAAAGCTTTCTCCATGCTCATTAATCGTTTTTGCATAACTGTTGATCGCACTTTTTAAAACAGTCCCTATTTTTTCAGTGGCAACCATGTAAGGCCGTATGTAAGTTAATAAATTGTCTGCATTGCCATTTGCAGCTTGAATGTAGCCAATATTCCTTAAGTTGTTATATTCCTGAAGATGCTGTAAGCAAGGCATTGCTTGTTGGTTAAATGACTCCCAGATAGTCATTGGGACGATTTCTGGATCAATACCATCAATCATGCCGTTAAGGTAAGCAATTACTTTTTTAAGCCTGGCCAGCTCGTTGACTGATGTAAAAATAGTTTCATCATCAATAGTTGCCTTATCAAGCTCAATTTTTAAGTTAGTCCATGTACTCTGGAAAGCATGTGCTTTAAATTCATCCAACCATCTCGACATTCTGTAAGTTCCTTGTATTAATTAATTATTGGAAGAAAAAAACATGTCTTAATTCTCGATGATTGGTTCTTCTTCGCCCCAAATACGGGCGATGGTGGCCTGGATCTTTTTCTCGAAGCGAGTGATTAATTCCCTGTTGGCTGCGACCAGTACTTGCTCGGCTTCGATCTCTGCGACAATGGCTTGCTGAGTTTCGAGAGGCGGGATGGGGATTCTGGCTTCATTTAGACTTCTAATTGGAAGTTGAGGTTGCGCAGCACCTGATACAATTGCATCCCTTTGTCTTTGAAAGTTTTCTGACTGAAAAAAATGAAAGAGATAGTTGCCCAATAATTTAGTTGCATCTGGTCTGAAAATTAGCATACCTGAGTTAATACGTATGTGATCAAAAGTCACTGATGCATCATAAAAAGCTGTATTTCCGATAGTACCGCGAGTAGTGAGTAATACGTCATCGCGCTCAAGTTTACCTTTACGTAAATCGTGATCTTTTTCTGCACTGATAAACAGCAAGTCATCAAACTTGAAGCCGTCAGCACGAACATTTTTGGTGTTCAGAAAGAGGCAATAGCCGGAAGGGGAAAAGTCTTCTTTGCTTGGGTAATTTGCTCCACGGTCACCATCGATGATCTGAAAAGGTGCGTCTTCGAAAGTGGAAATCGGCCAGTCGAGGTGGATGGGAATATGGGGGCGATAGTTGTCAAGGACAGCACGGGCACGTTGATGACTTTCTGGTAACCCTCAATTTCCTTCACGATTTCCTTCTGCACTTCTAATGGTGGAAGGGGGATTTTGTGCGTTTCGACTACGCTCTTCCGCATTGAGGGTGGCTGGGAATCACTTGCCCAAACAGAAAGATTAAAGGATTGCAATAAGGCGTAAAGAAACTCAGATACTAGCTGTTCGCCTGGAATAATCCCCATTACATTGTTATCGTAAGTTGATTCACGCGACAAAATACGCTTTTTGTTTGTGGCAATTGCGGCACCAATCTTAGGAAAAATTACAGTCCCTTTCGGAAAAGATTTAGCATGGAGGTGTCGAAGAGTTTCATGCGAGATAGTGTTATTCCAAGATGCGATCCAAATTTCATTTCCAGGCAAATTCATATCACTGACCTTCAAGAACGGAATGTCTTGGTCAGTCTTTCCTTGCTGTTCGAGAGGAAATCCGAAGCCACTGGCAACTTCTGCTACTTCCTGAATAGGAACAAGGGGATAGTTGGATGCACGGACATATCCCTCCCGATACCGCTCCCCACTCAAATTATAATCCCCATTCAAGGCAATCTTTTCCTTAGGTATAATAAGCACCGTGCCTAGTGAAATAAGCTCATCTAAAACCAATAACCCGGATTTTTTGCTTTTATCCTGTAAATTCTGTTTATCCATGTTCAAGTATTTAACAAAGTCTTTCATCCCTGCCAGTACCGAAGTGAGCTGTTCACCGGCAACGGCTCGGCGTTGTGCTCCTAACCCAAAACCATCATTGTCAATCTTGAAAAAAGCAATGCTGTCACTGTGTTTGGCCAGCGATTTATCCAGAATAAGAATCGATGTCTTCACCCCGGAATAAGGCTGAAAAACACCGGCTGGCAGAGAAATAACGGCAACCAGTGAAGTGTCCACCAGCATTTTCCGCAGGGCTTTATAAGCCGTTTGGCTTTGAAAAATAATACCTTCGGGGACGATGATACCCGCACGACCAGAGGGTGTAAGGTGTTCTGATATGTAATCGACAAACAGCACTTCACTACGTTTGGCCTGAATGGAGAAGCGTTTGTGGGGTTTGATGCCGCCTTTGGGTGACATAAAGGGCGGGTTGGCAAAAATAACATCAAAATTTTCATCCCAACGTTCTTCACTGGTCAACGTGTCATACTCAAAAATATGCGGGTCATTGAAACCATGCAAATAAAGATTAACCAGTGACATACGTACCATGTCCGGTGAAATATCATAGCCTTTGATATTTCCGGCCAGACGTTTGCGTTCGTCTGGCGTCAGTAAATCGCCTTTATAGTGCAGCGGGCTTTCCAGAGTCAGCAGCTCCAAAGGCAAACCTTTTTCAGCATCAGCCTGATGCGCCGGTTTCGGTTGATAGTCTTTGGAGTTATGCTTAAGGACGTGCTTGTAGGCAGAAATTAAAAAGCCCGCCGTACCGCAAGCGGGATCAGCCATGGTTTCATTCTTTTTTGGATCCAGAATCTCAACGATGAAGTCAATAATATGTCGAGGCGTGCGAAACTGTCCTGCGTCACCTTGACTACCCAAAATCGACAGCAGATATTCATAGGCATCGCCCAAGCGCTCGGAATGGTCGTAACTGAACTCGTCAATGATTTTAAGAAAACTTTTCAGTGTTTCCGGATCACGATAGGGTAGATAAGCATTTTTAAAGATGTCACGAAACAGCAGCGGAATACCCGGATTTTGAGGCATGGTGGCGATGCCTTCGCTGTAGAGTCCTATCAATTCATGGCCCCCAATGCCTGCACTCATCAGCTTGGCCCAACCGTAACGGGTAAAGTCGCCGGTGTAAAATTTGCGCTTGCCACCCAATTCTTCGGCTTCGGCATCCATGTCATCCATGAATTTATAAATCAGAGCGATAGTGATTTGTTCAACTTGAGATTTTGGATCAGGTACTTTACCGACGAGAATGTCGCGGGCGTTATCGATACGGCGTTTGGTAACAGTGTCTAGCATGTGTATCCTTTAGGCAGAAAATTGGTTCAAGGGCACATAGTCCTTGATGTAATTGGGTATTATTGTACGATAATCTTCCGGCACGGCTTTAAGGTCACGGGTGGTAAAAATTGGGTTGGTAGCAAGGTCGGTGTATTCCCTGGTCTCGATAATATAACGAATCTGGTCACTGGTCGCGTAGGCTTTAAAAAAGTTTTTAAGTGCAGGAATCGTTTCAGCGATTTCGGGTTTATAGTCGGCAACGAATTTTGAAAACTCTTCTTCAAGCAGCTCGTCCTTGGATTTAAAGCGTGGAATCAGGCCAAATATTTTCTCCAAAATTTCACGCAGACTCAAGCGGCGATCGACAGCGGCGGCTTTACGCAGTTTATCAAGGGTATAGAATTCATTGGGCTTATCGAAAACTTCACGATTAACGTAATCAATAACCCGATCCCACTGGCCCGCCTCAACGGCTTCCACGATAGCCGGGTTTTCGCGTATGGTGTCTTCAAATTTTTCATAGAACATACGGTCGATCTTCATGCCCTCATAACCGATGATCTCTTCTTGTATAGATTTCATTATATCGGCACCAAGGTGTTCATAAGCCTTGCCGGGTGGCGGTGGTATTACGCTACCGCCCTCACTTTTTCCACTACCTTTGGGTAGCTCTATGATTTCATCGTAATTAAATTCTTCTTCAAAATATTCACAATTTGCAAAAAAATCAAACAACTTATAGGCGGTTTTATGGGGGTTAGTGACCATTTCCTTTAAGTCTTGATCGAAAAGTTGTTCCAGAAAATTATGCTTACGAGTGCCTCGGCCTTTAATCTGTATAAAATCAGTCGGCCAAAAAATAGGCCGAAACAGGCCAAGATTAAGAAGATCCGGGCAATCATAGCCGGTAGTCATCATGCCTACCGTTACACAAACACGCGCTTTACTGGTTTTGTAGGTAGGCAGAAAATTGGCAGAACCGAGCAGGTTGTTATTAGTGAAGTTAATCGTGTATTGCTGGGCTTCAGGTATGCGCGAGGTGACTTGTATAGCAAAATCAGACTGGTATTTGTTAGGGAACATAATATCAGCGATTAGATTAAAGATTGTCACCAACTTTTCCGCATGATTTTGACTGACGGCAAAAATAATGGACTTGCCAATTTCACCACTGACAGGATCACGAAGCGCATGATCCATAAATGTTTTGCAAAAAAGCTGATTAGTCGCCTCGGAAAAAAATCGTTTCTCAAATTCTCGTTGTTTGAAAGTTTCTTTCTGATCATCGCCTTGGGCATCTTTATATTCAATAACAAAACCATCTTTTGAAAGCAGTTGTGTTGTGACTTCACTACGGGCATCTACGACTGTGGGGTTAATAAGGTAGCCTTCTTTAACACCATCAAGCAAGGAGTAACGAAATGTAGGTTGGCCATCGTCGCAACCAAAAGTGCGGTAGGTATCCAGCAAGAGACGGCGCTCATATTCGCGTGGATCTTTGGATGAGGATCTACCTTTGTCGAATTTTTTAAGGTAGTCGCGTGGCGTCGCTGTAAGGCCGAGCTTATAACCAATAAAATAATCAAAAACAGCACGGGCATTGCCACCAATGGAGCGATGTGCTTCGTCGGAGATAACCAAGTCAAAATCTGTTGGGGAAAACAGCCGTTGGTATTTATTGTTAAAGAGTAGCGACTGGACAGTCGTGACTACAATTTCAGCGTGTCGCCATTCATCACGGCTTTCTTTGTAAATGACGGTTTTGTAATCATTGGCAAGTACCTTGTGAAAAGCTTTCTTGGCCTGGTCTTCAAGTTCCAAACGATCCACCAGAAAAAGTACTCGCCGCGCGTTACCTGTACGTAAAAATAATTTAATGACCGCCGCCGATGTCAGTGTTTTTCCGGTACCGGTTGCCATTTCAAAGAGAAAGCGGTCTTTGCCCTCTTTTACTGCCTGTTGTAAAGCAACGATGGCTTTCTTTTGATAGGGTCGAAGAAAACGCAGGCCGTTAGCGTCAATAAAGCCTTGGCGTTCTGCTTCATTCTTCCAGGCAGCGTCAGCGGCATAATTGGGGCGCTGAGTCAGGGCCACATAATTATCGTCAATGGTCTCTTCAATAAGACGCTTGGGATCAGGAACACTTTTCTGATAACCCATGACTGATGTGGGCGTTGGAAAAGTGGTTATGATGTAAGGGTTGCCACGCTCAAGATCCCAGAAGTAATGGAGATTGCCATTGGAAAGAATAATAAAACGGCAATTTTGTGACTTTGCATATTTTCGTGCTTGCTCTTTACCATCCATGGGACTTTTGTTTTCTGCTTTTGCTTCCAAGACGATAAAAGGAAAACCTTTTTCATTGAGCAAGAGAAAATCAATAAAGCCCTTTGAGGATTTCTCAAAGTCTTGGCCAAGTGCATCAAGATCTTGGGTTTTAATGGTGATGCTGGGTTCTAGTTGAATATTGGCAGGTTGTTTGCCATCTGCGAAGAAACGCCAACCCGCTGTTTCGAGTAACTGATTAATCTTGATGCGGGCAGTGGCTTCTTTAGCTGACATTTAGTGGTTCTCGGGGATAGATGTAAAACTTTCCGGCCATTGTTTTGCGCCATGAAAGACAGCCAAAATTTGTATTTGTTGATCTTTAGGTGATAAGGCAGAATGTACGAACCAATTTTATTGGATTCTATCATTTATCCCATACAAATTTCCTGTTAAATTCATATTTGCCATTTTAGAGCAACAAATTAGCATGCCTTGCGCTCATTAGCTAACCGTTAGCAAATTAAACCTAGCTTTTTACTCTTTCAGGCAAACAGGCAATCCAAGATTAACGGATCAAATGCTGTGCTGTGGGCATTAATTGATTTTATAAACGCTTGCACCCAGCGATAGAGCTTGGGGCTGTCATACAGCACATCCACATAAATATTGGCCCGATGATAAACCCGTTTTTGGGTTAGTTTGCTGGCTTTGGTAACGGCTTCTTTGCTGCTGTATTTTTGTAGTTTTTGCAGAAAGGCTTTGGCCCGTTTTTCGTCATTATTAAAAAGTTGCATAAAAACGACCTGATCATATAAGGGCTGGCTATCAGCCAGGATTCGGCAGACGCTTAACGGTTTTACCAGCGTCATTCTTTTATAATAAAACCGGGCCATGCGAAACCATTCGTCTTCAGATAACACGCTGTCTGTTTTGGTTTTGCCAAGGGCTTGTTTAATAATCCCGGATAAATCCAGGTCGCTTTTTGCTTGATTGGCTATTACCGAGACAATCTCAATATTATCCAGGCAGTAACCTCGCGTATTATCGACTCTGTCCACTGACCAATCGGTTGCATTATGTTCTGCAAAGGTAAAGGGGTTGCCTATTATGGGGCAATAACCTTGGGTTTGTTGTAGTTTGTCACGCAAGTCATTAACGGTAAGGGTTACGTCCAAGCCTTTGGTTAAGGCGCGATCACGTAGGGTGAGTAGTTTATTTTCATAGCGATCCGGTTTTTTTTGGGTAACCTTTTGCAAGCTGGCGGCCTGATAGCCATAGCGGATTTGTTGACGGTGCCGGTCGCTAAAACGGGCAATATCCAGGGGCAAAGCAAACCGGTAATGATCAAAACCAATTTCAAACGCTACATTTAACATGATATCCCTCTATAAAGACCGGTGACTGATTTGCCAGCTGTAATCTTATGCTGACTGAGGCGATAGTGTAACGCTTAACCCTTACAAAGTGTGTAAGGGTTAAACTGCAATTGCGTTAAGTTAGGTATAAAACTGGAGTAAAACTGCTTTAGTTTTTTTACAGGCAATAGCTGAAGCGATTGCACTCCAGTTTTTTTCTTCCGGTTCGCAAGCTCCGGCTCTCGTTGTTATACACAAATGTCACAAAGCCCGTCATTCCGGCATGGACTGCCGGAATC
>CAIUYS010000111.1 GCA_903903365.1 uncultured Methylococcaceae bacterium | reverse complement strand
TTTCACTATGAAAGAAGCTCATGCAATGGCTTGTCAATCCCGATGAGGAAATTCTCGACTGGAAAGCCGTGTGCGGGAAAACCGCACGCACGGTTTGGAGGGAGGGGAGGTTAATAGCCTTCCCTACCCCTATCAGATTAATAGACATGGTTAATATAGGATATTGGCTACCAGCCAATCTGTTGTTGGGTATCATAAAAGCAGTTGCGAAATAACTTAAAATACTCGATACTTCGGGCTAACACGACGGTCCTTTGATTTTCTGTTGTGTCACCGTTTAAAAATAACAAACGGATCGATTTTTCAACTAGTGGAGATTATTAAAAATGAAGAAAATGATTGTCTTAGGATTGGCTGTTGCGGCCTTAAATTCACTGAATGTATCCGCTGCAACTGACAGCAAATACCCGGCCGCAGATTTTGAGCCCAGTGTCATTTATAGTGCTAAAGAGGTGGTTAGTGACACGACTCAAAATGAAGTTGATCCCAAATACCCCGCAGCAAACTTTACACCTATCGTTGTATTTGTTGATACTGCATTGGCCGATCAAACTCAAGCTCAAGATGAAGCCGATCCCAAGTATCCCGCCGCTTACTTTAAACCCAGAGTTATTTATCCCTGATTTATAGCGGATTGACGCTTTTACAGTAACCCGTTCAAAACCGTCACAAATTAGCGGCTTTCGGGTAAGATTCTATCCTGGCTATTTCAAGACAAAATGCCCCAGGTTGTTTATCAGCCAATAAAAAGCCAAGTTGTTTTATGTTTTCCGGACGTAATGCCGGTGCGTCTTGAACCGGTCTGCCTCTAAAGCTTGGGCAAAAACCGGCAAAGGGCAGGGTGATGATCTGCCATTGCTGCGCATCGGTTGTAAACAGAGAGCGGTAAGTGATGCCATCGAGCTGCTCATCAGTTTTTACCCGAAATTGATAAGTTCGACCATCGCCTTTGACGTTCAGTCTGATGCCCACAGAACCCACAAGATTGTAATCATCGGCACGCCTGCGTATTGAGGCAAAACCGCCGTTATTTTCCAGCGACAATTGCCCGCTAAATAGCCCGGTAGCCAAGGGTGATGGTTTAATGCAACTTTGCGAAACACCACCCATCACCCCATCATTAATGGCAAGCCAGCGTAAGGTTTCATTGGCATCGGTAAAATTAATCAACATATCTTCTAAAACAGTCGGACATATACCTTTTAAGATAAATATTTTCTATTTCGACAGATACCATCCCTTCAAGGGATGTTATCTGTATGAGCTTACAGCAACGCGAATTGGAAATTTAATTTCTGAAAGTCTACATTTCTATTTTTTAGACGTTAACCAACGGTCTCGCTTAATTCTGAACGGACGTATCAGAAAAAACAGCCGGAGCTTCTATAGCCTGGTGTGACTCTTTTTTTGCCAATTCTTTTTTTTGATTCGATAAATAAGTCCCGCCAAGAATTACAGCCATGATTAAAAGATAGGTAACTGAAGCAATGCGCCTTGGCCTTTTGCTATTCTCGTAATTATTCATAATAAAATCCTGCGTTGTTTGATTTAGGCAACTCGGAATAAATAACACCCGCCAAGTTTCGCAATACTACTGTTTAGTTTAGTAGGGTGCGCATCGCGCACCACAAACTTGCCAGAGTAGAAACCTAATAGGCACCCGATAGAAAACAATAATATATTGTTGCGCAAACAAAACCGTTTAGTGGATGCGATTTTAGGTGCGCGATGCGCACCCTACCACTGATCCCGGTTATTAAACCTTTTAGCAAAAGTGGTGTCCTCTAGAACGGAATATCGTCATCATAAGGCGCATCAAAGGTTTCATTACTGGCTGTTTGTCTTGCGGGTGCCTGCTCGCGTGCGCCAGTTCCAGAAGATTGATAGTTTTGTTGTGGCTGGCTGGACTCATTTTTCTTGCCGATTAAATCAATAATATTGGCGTTAAGTTCCAGACTGGTTTTAGTCGTGCCATCATTGGCTTTATATTCGCTTTGGGTTAATTCTCCTGATACAAAGACTTGCTGACCTTTTTTTAGATAGTTTTGTAATTGCCCTTCCGCGCGTTTGCCAAACAAGGTCACCCGAATCCATAAGGTTTGTTGTTTCTCCCCAAAGCCAATATTATTGGCGACGGTAAAGTTTAATACGGCCAACCCGGACGGTGCAAATCTTACCTCGGCATCTCTACCGATAGCTCCTGTAAATGAAAAGACGTTTGACATTTTTTATCTCATGATTAAGTTAACGATAGATCTATTATCGGTTGATTTTGGATTCTCTCCAAAGGAAAAATTAGCGACCGGCAAAATCCATTTCAACTTTACCGTCAACCAGCTTTAGATTGACTTCAAACTCGGTGCCTTTGGTTGATTTAAAGCCTTTTAAAACGCCGGTTTCGCCTTTGCTTAACAGTTTTTTAGCCATCGCTTGAGTGATTGTTTTATGCGCAATGGTTTTCCAAATAACCGCTTTGCAGCCGTTGCGCCATTCACTACAGCTATAAGCTTTGCTGGTTTCAATAATCTTGCCGTTGCA
>CAIUYS010000110.1 GCA_903903365.1 uncultured Methylococcaceae bacterium | reverse complement strand
TGGTATCCGGGTGATAAAAATGGCCTGGGCGGCATTTACAATTTTGTTACCAAACGTGCCGATTGTCGTGGCGAGAACTCTAAAGTGTCTTGGACGCAAGTGGAAACCGGCTCTGCGATTACCTGGAAATATCCCAGCTGCATATTGACCGGCGATAATTCTACCGGTGAGTTTTATTCAGTGGCGTTGACCAATAACTATCAACAGGCTGATACTGGTACCAAGATGATCCATATCGGTAAAAATACCAGCAGCACCATTATCTCCAAAGGTATTTCAGCGGGGCGTGCCCAGAATACTTATCGTGGTTTGGTCAAAGTACTAAAAAGCGCCGAAAATGCCCGTAACTATACCCAGTGTGACTCTTTGCTGGTCGGCGATAAATGTGGTGCGCATACCTTCCCCTATATCGAAGTTAAGCAACCTTCGGCGCAGGTCGAGCATGAAGCGACCACTTCCAAGATCAGCGAAGATCAATTGTTCTTTTGCCAGCAACGCGGGCTGTCGGCTGAAGACGCAGTGTCCATGATCGTCAATGGTTTCTGTAAAGAAGTGTTCAGGGAATTGCCGATGGAGTTCGCGGTAGAAGCCCAAGCTTTGTTGGGGCTCAGTCTGGAAGGCTCAGTAGGCTAATCACCAATATAGTTGCTGCAATTTTGATTGGATTATTCCTGTCGAAATGGCTATTAATAGTTTGAAAAATATATTCAGGTAAAAAAATGCTCCAGATAAAAGATCTTCATGTCAGCGTTGGCGATAAGCCCATTCTTAAAGGCATCAACCTTGAAATTAAACCCGGCGAAATCCACGCGATTATGGGTCCAAACGGTTCCGGTAAAAGCACTTTGTCTCACATCTTGTCAGGCAAGGGCGGTTATACCGTCACCGGAGGGTCGGTCACTTATCAAGGCAAAGATTTGCTGGACATGGCTCCAGAAATCAGAGCCCGAGAGGGCGTTTTTCTGGCGTTCCAATATCCTGTGGAAATCCCTGGCGTCAGCAATATTTATTTGTTGAAAGCGGCGCTGAACTCTATACGTAAGCATCAGGGGCAATCTGAAGTGGATGCCATGGATTTTTTAACGCTGGTTAAAGATAAAGTGCGATTGCTTGAAATGGACGAAAAATTTCTTTACCGCGCAGTTAATGAAGGTTTTTCGGGCGGCGAAAAGAAACGTAATGAAATTTTGCAAATGGCTATTTTGGAACCCAAGCTGTGCATTATGGATGAAACCGATTCAGGTCTGGATATCGATGCGTTAAAAATTGTTTCAGAAGGTGTGAATTCCTTACGTTCAGCGCAGCGCTCCTTTGTGATGGTGACACATTACCAGCGTTTACTGGACTATATCAAACCCGATTTTGTCCATGTTTTGGCGCACGGTCAAATTGTTAAATCCGGCGGTGCGGAACTGGCTTTGGAGCTGGAAGAAAAAGGTTACAGTTGGGTCGAAGACGATCAGGCGGCGGCATAAATGACTACGGCAACAGCAAGCCGTTATGCGGCTGAATATCAAACAATCGCTTCAAGTTTACCCGGGCAAATTCTGCCTTGGTTGCAACAGTTAAGACATGAGGCTTTGGAATTTTTTTCACTACAGGGCTTTCCTTCGCCCCGTGAAGAAGAATGGCGTTACACCAATGTTTCCGCTATTGAAAAGAAACTGTTCGCCCCGTACTTGGATTTAACTGCCGGTGACGTAGATGTTGAATGGCTAAAAAC
>CAIUYS010000109.1 GCA_903903365.1 uncultured Methylococcaceae bacterium | reverse complement strand
ACGTTCGGATGCCGGAAACGCTTATTCTCGCTTGCGCTAGAAAAGCCTTATTCCGGCCTACGCAGTTTCTTTCCGGGATCAAGATGCTTACAGACCAATGACATAATGTTTTTTCTTCGTGGCCTTCGTGTCTTCGTGGTGATAAGCTTTTAAGCTTTTTATGACAAGCCGTTAAGCGTTTCTTATGGCATCCCTAATCTGCATAACAGCCAACTTGTTTAACTGCCCTACCCGGTTGTGTCCCTGACATAACGCGCCTCTAAACCCAAGATAATCAGGCTGGTATAACATCAGTTCGGGTATGTCTTCCAATCTCAGTGATCCGGCCAGTCCACAAAGTAATTGCAAGGCTTTGGCTTGGCTAACAAATTGCGCAATGTCCGTTTTTGCCATCACCTGCGTTAATGACCCTTGCTGTTTATTCATTGTATCCAGCATGACGCCGGTAAAACCGGCCTCTTTCAAGTTATCTATAATACCAAGATCAGGTTGTGTGTCGGCAAATAACACCGCGATTAACGCATGGTTTTTACGGGTTAACAGCGACAATTTTTGGGCAGTTCCTTGCCAGTCATCACCGGGGAAAAAACCGATTTTTATATAATCCACACCGGTTTCAGCCATCGACTTAACGGCATTAAACACCGGTTCAGGCTGCATGGGTAAATCACCAATCGTTGCGCTAATCGGGCAACGACCTGCAATCGCGATAACAATCTTTTTAACGGTAGTCACATCCAACGCACCCAAGGCACCCAAGGCCGGTTGCTTTAAATCAATAATATCAACATCCGCAGCCAACACCAGCAAGGCTTCGGTAACGCTATTGACACTGGCAAGTAGTCCACTCATTCCTTAGTCTCTGCTTTAAATTTTTCTATCACTTCCATCAACCACCCCCATGCTTCCACTTCTCTGTCTCCTGCTGTTTTTTCAAAACCAATACGTAGATAATCTATTTCTGTTTCTATTTTCGCCAACGGCAATCGGTTTAATCGGCTAATTAAAATAGCGGCTTCCAATACAGAATACTGAGCACGATTAAAGCCCCTAAAAGGCGCATGATTAACGGTATGCACGGCTTTACAAAATAACCGGGGACGGGTCGAATCCTCTTCAATTCGCACCAGTTCAAGCTCGGTATGCGCCAACGCACACTGAAGCACCTGACCGTTAATTTTTTCTGCCGCCATCAACGGCCAGTCTCGCCGTCCGGTTAAACAACCCGCAAAAACACGGACATCATCGCAGTAGTTAAGTACGGCTGCCTTGGTTGCCAACAGATTATCCAATGTTGTAGACGGGCGAAACGGCAGGATAATAATGTCATCACCGTTGACATGAATACCCATCGGCGCAATATGCGCCAAGCCTGAATTATTTTGGGTGGTAACCAGTATTTCTTGAATCATTATGATTTTTGTAAAGTAGTTCCAGCGGGTTTAAAGGTATGCAAATCAACCGTTTGTTCGGCATGATCAGTAGCGCAGCCCCAGTTGAGGGCTTGATCTTGGGTAAAACGTTTACCCAATTGCCAGGCTATTTCAGCGCGAGCCAACTCAACCCCTAAATAAAAAGCATGACCGCCGTCTGTATCAACGTGCAGTTTGGGAAACAAATCAAACGGATCAGTCGCACTGTGCAAGCCATCCCGGTTAAAAATATGCAAACCATCAGCACTGGTTTGAATACGAAAACTGGGGTCTGATATTTGTCCGGCCAGCTCTTTAATTTCTTCCAGTGAATACGGAAAAGGAGAAATCTCATGCAGCGCCATCAAGCCCGGATTAATATGCTT
>CAIUYS010000108.1 GCA_903903365.1 uncultured Methylococcaceae bacterium | reverse complement strand
TGTCAATCCCGATGAGGAAATTCTCGACTGGAAAGCCGTGTGCGGGAAAACCGCACGCACGGTTTGGAGGGAGGGGAGGTTAATAGCCTTCCCTACCCCTATCTTTTTATTCGCTTTAACGTAAGGCTTTCCCTTTTCCCTTTTAAGTCGATTAATCTCATCACGAAGTTCTTGAAGCTCGATTTTCTGAATATAATTTTCTCCCACTAAGCGCTCTATGATATTCAGTGATTTTTGACAATAGCCTGCGCCGCGCTACTTTACATTTGAACAGTGTCTTGATAAATGGCGTTTATTTCAGCCTGTAGGTTTTGAATTTTAAAAGTACGCAAAGAATTGGTTATTATTGGGTTATGTCAATATTTATCTGTTATTTTTGACATTTACCCTGGAATTTAAAGTAGATACGGAATTGACATCCACCGCTTGCATATTGATTGGCGGGCAGTCGAAATGACCGGTGTTTTGTGCATTTACAATTTACGGCAATTGCTCAGTTTCTAAGGCAATGGTTTTCAGCAGGTTTATTTGTACCAAGCTGGCCTGACCAGCCAGCAGTTCGTTGATACGAACGCGCAAGGCAGGGCAAAGTGTAGTCCCAGGAAATCAGTCAGATGCCCTGTGATTAATTGCGCACCTTAGTCTATACTTAAAAACATGCACAAATTAGAAAATTATCATAGCTCACGCCCCTGTTAAAAGGGGATACATTTGGGCTGATGAAAATAATCTATTATTTGCAGATTGATTGTTATCAAAGTGGTGTGTTTTGTGTTCATTTAGGGATCAATAAACCAGACCATGTTAGGCAGTAAGGAGAAAATAACCACCAAAAACCGCCTAATTTCCCCGCTCCGGCGAGGGAATTCATCCGGGAACGCTCCAGCGTTGTGTGACCCGTGAGCGTCACTACTGAATTCGCACTCTGGAGCTTAGGAACGATAGGGTGGGAGATTATTTTTTACGACTTGCCTTAGAGCAAAATCATTATAAAAACCAGTGCGAAAACTAGTCATTTTTTTTAAAAAAGCCGTAATAATTGGAAAGAAAAATACCAGCTCAGTAATATAAAACTGAAAACTAAAGTTTGCACGTTAAAGACATCTCAACAAAAGTGGAAAAGCAAAGTAGCTAATGCCAACTTAAAGAAACCTATGAATAAAAAAATTAAAATTCTAATCATTGCCGGTGCCAGGCCAAATTTTATGAAGGTGGCTCCTATTATCAAACAAATATTGAGCCATTCTTTAGATCCGACTAACCATCATACGCAGTTGGAATATCTATTGATCCATACGGGCCAGCATTATGATGAAAAAATGTCTGACATATTTTTTGAAGACCTTGGTATTCCCGCTCCAGATATTAATCTGACTGTTGGATCCGGGTCTCATGCCGTGCAGACCGCTAATGTGATGATGAAATTTGAGCCCATTTGCGATCAAGAGAAACCTGACTGGGTGGTAGTCGTTGGAGACGTTAACTCGACTTTAGCTTGTACCTTGGTGTGCGCTAAATTAGGAATTAAGATAGCGCATGTGGAGGCTGGCTTACGTAGTTTTGATCGCGGCATGCCAGAGGAAATAAACCGGATTGTCACGGATGCATTGGCGGATCTGTTGCTAACACCATCGACCGACGCTAATGACAATTTAAAAAAAGAAGGCATTCCAGATTCAAAGATAAAACTGGTCGGCAATGTGATGATTGATAGTTTGGTGACAAATCTCGAAAAAGTGAGAGCCAGTCAAATTTTAAATCAGTTGGGATTGGTCAAAAAAAACTTTGTTTATGTAACGCTACACCGCCCCTCAAATGTGGATAGCAGGGAGGGGTTGACTATAATTATGAGTGAATTGGAACGGATTTCTGATGATATCCCTGTTGTCTTTTCAATGCACCCGCGGACTCGAAAAATGTGTGAGCAGTTCTGCATTACGTTTGATGAAAATAAAAAATTAAGAATTGTTGATCCGCTTGGTTATCACGACTCATTGTTTCTAACGGAGGCAGCGCGGTTTATTCTTACCGATTCTGGTGGGATCCAGGAAGAGAGCACCTACTTTAAAACGCCCTGCTTGACATTGCGTCCTAATACAGAGCGCCCTGTCACGATCACAATGGGTAGTAACAAGCTTACGACTATTGATCGATTGTCCGCTGACATTGACGAGGTGCTTGGTTTTTGTACTGAGATTGGCCAGATACCGCCGCTTTGGGATGGTCTGGCATCGGAGCGTATTATTAGCTGCCTTATTGACAAAACTATTTAATCGTTTAGATAACTTTGTGGCGTCAACTATCTTGTTTAATTGACACCTAAATTCTGCAAATAATTTATCGTGAAATGAGTAACTTTTTTCTCTGGTGAAAAAAATTTCCAAAATTTGCGGTTTTTTTTAAATCGGCTTTTCGTTCAAATACTAAATATGTCAAGCTCTAGGTCAGATGTAGCAGTACTAGAGCAGTTAGACAAATCCGGCATTTCTGGTTTTGTCATCAATTTCACAAAAAGACTTAATGTTAACAGTGCCTATAAACTTAACCTCACATTCACCACTGCCTTTGAAAAAGGGGGGAGTATGAATGATTACAAATCCAGAGGTATGCTACGCTTATCAATAAACACAGTCGGCGCATCGACCAAATAGAGATTGATTAGCTGCTTTTATTTCAGTGGAATAGCCTTTTTGATGTCGTCGCCATAATCGAACAATAGGCAAACCGTAGAGACGCGATTAATCGCGTCTCTACAACTGATAAAACCCATAATTACAGAATGTACAGCGGCTACGCCTTTACCTTCATTGCTCCAGCGAAACGTGCGGCGTGCAAAATGCAGTTTGATATTAAACTTCAATAGCTCTGTCCATAATAATGCAACTTGTCCGCCTTGGGTCAGTCTGTTGGTGGACACAAAGGCAACAGGGATTTTAGGATTGGCTTGAATATAACGTGCAGCGGTAACATGCCAAGCCGCTACCTAATCCAACACACCTGCACCCATCATGCTTTTAAAAACTTCGGAGCAATCTGATTTTTGTACTTTAGATTGATAAGTGCTACCCACAAACGGCAGATTACCCATTACAAAACTGCACTTCTCAGCCGAAATCATGTCGTTCCAATCAATACTCAAGGCATTGGCGCAAACGATGTTGGCTTTTTTTATCAAGGGAATGCAGTGGTAATATAGTCCGAGACTTTGCAAATTGCTTTCTGAGGGCATCCATAAACAACGGATTGATTACTTTAAGAATATTTTCTTCACTGATGTACTGTCTTGTTCGTTCATCAAACTTGCGTAGCGGCTGGCTTGGAGATAAGCGTTACCGGCTGACTTCATTTCTATCAGCATCATGCTGCGCAAGACGCCATCGATGTAGGTTGTCGTGGATTTCTTGCTGGCCTTGTGGATTTCCTTAACCTTGTATTGCCAGTCAATACGATTGGGATTAATGCCAAATATTTTGCAAAATCCGCGCATAAAATCTTGATCGCGCTCTTTTTCTTATTTAACTCCTTCAAAATCCTTGGCAAACTGACTGGCGGGTTGACGAAGGGTATTGAAATTAACAGTGACAGCCAAAGGGTTCCTTTGTTGTCGAATGAAGATCAACGTCAAATTTGATTAAAACTTCGCTATTTTAACCATAAGAACAGAAAAACCTGCACATTATCGCCAATGTACACCCTCTTTTGCCGACTTAAAATTAGAGTCAGGCTCGATCCGGTTTTTCTGCCTCCAGTCTCACAAAGCTAAAAATATTTATAATCTGTGGCAATTTTTGCTACTTACCCGGCATATTTTTTTGTAAAGGCGGCAATAAATACGGGTAAGTCCTCAAGAAGCAAATGATTTATACCCGCCGCGCTTTTGCGTCCGCCGCCGGTTGCAAATGACGCGCACAATTCATCGGCGCCAGTTTTAGTGGTTAAGGGTGCGCGAACGCTGACTTGATAACCACCGTGGGGATTGTAGCTTAGAACGGCATGGGCGCGTTCCGGGTTTTGATTGGCCAGTTGGTTGCCCAATACGCCGCTAATGCGCCTGGCCCAAGCCGCATCCGGCAATAGATAAACACCCACGGTATCCGTTTGATATTCCGGTTTGATAGTCTCGGCCTGAAGCATATCTTCGGCATATCCAGTGGCTAATTGTTCGTAGACACTATAGTTATCGGCCATAAAATCAAACGGTGACAAATAGGGAGCCAGCTCACGGTATAGTACATCCGGTGCAAAATGCAGGTCGGTGATGCTGTTACCATAACCGTTATAATTGATGCACACTCCCAAGTCTTTGAGTTGCTTAAGTTGGTTTGCAGATAAGGACAGGGTTTTGGCAGCTTGTTCTGCGCAGTCAAGCAGATTGTCGCCAAACGCCGCCGTGACCGCCCAGGCACGGTATTTTCCGCCAAGATAGTGATCAACCAAAAGACTGGTGCAGGTATTTGCGGCGGTATTGATTAGCGTTTGTAGCTTGGGATGTTGGGGGATATCACCGGATTCATGATGATCCACATAAAATACCGAGGCGCCTTGCAGGAGGATTTTATCCAGAGCTGTGCGATTTTTTTTTAAGGAAATATCCAGTACCGTGACATCATCATTTTTTTGGACGTGTAAATGTTCCAATAAATGGATATCCCTTTTTACACCGGTAACCAGTTTGGCTTGAGCAGGCTTTGCCAAACGTAATTGCACCAGCGCACAAATACCATCGGCATCGCCGTTAAACACATCAATTTGCATAGCTTGTCCCTGATTTCTTATGTTATGTTTAATTTTACGCGATGATTAGGGCTTATGAAAAACATCTTGCCTGTAAAAACGGTATTGCCTGTAGAATGCTACCCATAAAAACAACTATAAAAACTATTCTGTTATTGATGACAACTCAAGCCCACTCTTCAAACTTACGTTTTTTTTCTGACTCTTTGAAACGTTTTTTGCCTAATTCCCAAGCTGTTTCGCTGGCCATTATTTTAATTGTCAGTTTTGTGCTGATTTATTCCTTGTCCGGTATATTGATGCCTGTTTTTGCCTCAATTGTGCTGGCTTATTTATTGGAAGGGTTGGTGGGTAAGTCTGAAAACTTGGGGATGCCGCGTTTGCCTGCGGTTTATCTGGTGTTTTCCGGCTTTATGGCTTGTTTGGGATTTTTATTGTTTTATTTGATGCCGCTGGTTTCACAGCAAGCGGTCGAACTGATTCAAAATATTCCCGAGATTATTAGCCATGCTCAAACCGGCATTATGCGCTTGCCGGAAATGTACCCAAAATTGATTTCAGAGAGCAAAATTCAACAGATGATGTTTGCGGTTCAGCAAGAATTGTTAACCTATGGTCAAAACGTGTTATCACTTTCTGCGGCATCAGTGGTGGGTATCGTCAGTGCTTTGATTTATCTGTTTTTGGTGCCGATGATGGTGTTTTTCTTTTTAAAAGATAAAGCGTCATTAGTTTCCTGGTTTTTGCAGTTTATGCCCCAAAACAGAAATTTAACCGTGCGGGTTTGGGAAGAAGTCGATATACAGTTGGGTAATTATGTACGCGGTAAATTTGCGGAAATATTTATTCTTTGGTTTGTCAGTTACGCAACCTTTGCCACTATGGACTTAAATTATGCCATGTTACTGGCGGTATTGATGGGCGTGCAGGTCATTATTCCTTATATAGGCGCAACATTGGTTACTTTTCCGGTACTGGGTGTCGCTTATTTTCAGTGGGGTTTAAGTGGTGATGATTTTATGTATATGGTTGTCGCGTACTCCATTATTCAGGCCTTGGATGGTGTTGTCTTGGTTCCGGTATTATTTTCAGAAGCCGTCAATTTACATGCGGTCGCCATTATCGTCGCTATTTTATTTTTTGGTGGTTTGTGGGGTTTTTGGGGCGTATTTTTTGCCATTCCTTTAGCAACCGTTGTTAAAGCCGTTTTAACGGCCTGGCCTCGATTGGGTGATAAAGATCTTGAGGCTCAATGTTGATATTTTGATTGTGGCTAATCGGCAAACAATACCTCATGCAAAAGTTGCCACATTAAAAAAACGGAGTGCAATCGCTTCAGCTATTGCCTGTAAAAACGTAAGTATTCAGTCCCCTCTTTGAAAAAGAGGGGTTAGGGGAGATTTTATTAAATAAATCCCCCTCAGTCCCCCTTTTTCAAAGGGGATAGGGGTAGGGAAGGCTATTAACCTCCCCTCCTTCCAAACCGTGCGTGCGGTTTTCCCGCACACGGCTTTCCAGTCGAGAATTTCCTCATCGGGAT
>CAIUYS010000107.1 GCA_903903365.1 uncultured Methylococcaceae bacterium | reverse complement strand
CGCGTGATAACGGGTCAGCCATTCGCCCAACTCACCCAAGCCACCGGCAACGGCATCATAAATAGTGGCGTCGTCCGGTAAATCAGGTGATTGTTCGAGCCACGCAAGTCTTAATTCTGGTTGACGCCAAATGTCGCCGTGATCAGGCAATACATTTCCGGCGATAATTTTCATTAAGGTTGATTTGCCTTCGCCATTTCGGCCTAACAAACCAACTCTTTCGCCAGCATCCAGCTGAAAGTCGGCATTTTTTAATAAAGCATGGGTTCCATAAGCAATGGAGATGTTCGATAAACGTAATAAGGGCATTTTAGAATTTCTTTAGATGGTAAATAGAGGGAGTTACGAGGGTATTATATAGAATAATAGCGTTGTCTTTATGACAATATAATAAAAAACCGGTTATTTGTGGGTAAGTTATAAACAAGCAGGTTGAGCGAGATCACTGGAATAAGCTAATCCCGCTCCTGTAAAGCCTGTTTTTAGGGCTTGTTATTGACCCGCAAAACCAAGGACAGACACGCGCAGCTTCAGTTATCGGCGTTAATCTGTGAACGCAGGATAATCGGTATACCCTTTTTCGTTGCCGCCATAAAACGTAGTGGCATCAGGTTCGTTTAAAGGCGCGTTTAGCTTAAAGCGCTCCACCAAATCAGGATTGGCTATATATAATTGTCCAAAGGCGACCAGATCTGCCTCGCCCTGCGCGATAACATCTTCAGCACGCGCCTGGTCATAACCCCCACAGACTATCAGCGTTCCGTTATAAGCTTTACGCAGAACATCAAGGTTGATGACGTTGGCACCGTGCCTGATATCCCCTTCCAAGGCATCAACCACATGCAGATAAGCCAGTCCAAAGCGATTCAGTTGACCCAGTAAATAAACAAAAAACGTTTCGGGATCGGAATCCGTCATGTCATTAAACGTGCCGCTGGGAGACAAGCGAATACCGACACGTTCAGCACCCCAAACAGCGACTACCGCTGCGGTGACTTCCAGTACAATTCTGGCTCTATTTTCAAACGTTCCACCATAACTATCGGTGCGTTTATTGGTGCCGTCACGCAAAAACTCATCCAATAAATAACCATTGGCACTGTGTATTTCGACGCCATCAAAACCGACAGCCAACGCATTTTTTGCCGCGTTTCGATAGTCTTCAACAATACCCTGTATTTCATCGGTTTCTAAAGCACGCGGCGTAACAAACGGTTGCATACCCGTTGGTGTCACGGCATCACCTTTGGGTGCGATCGCAGAAGGCGCAACGGGTAAAGCACCCTCATGAAAATCGGGATGAGAAATACGACCGACGTGCCAAAGTTGCAGAAAAATATGGCCTTTTTTTTCATGGACGGCTTCGGTGACTTTTTTCCAGCCGGCTACCTGCGCATCATTATAAATGCACGGTGTTGCCGGATAACCCACTCCTTGCGTCGATATGGGTGAGGCTTCGGTAACAATTAATCCGGCACTGGCACGCTGCGCATAATACGTAACCATTAAATCGGTAGGCAGGTTGTCAGGCGCACGCATCCGGGTCAACGGCGCCATCACCAGCCGATTGGGTAAATGATAAGGTCCAATTTGAATGGGAGTTTGTAGTGTTGTATTCATCAGTGTCCTGAGATTGATAGCTTTTGGATAAATATTTATTTTATCTTATTT
>CAIUYS010000106.1 GCA_903903365.1 uncultured Methylococcaceae bacterium | reverse complement strand
GGGTATTACGTTTAGTACATCGGCAACTAAAATAAGCCTCAAAAAGATCGACTAATTCAAAAGCAGGCGTTAAATCCTGCAAAACATCAAATACCGTTACTTGTTTCATAAGCGGTCTGCGTAAAAGCAGGGGTAGATAGTATCTACCCCTACAGTCCTACTATAGCTTTGCTTAAAACCCCGCACCACCCTGACCGGGAGTGTGTTGTTCTTATTGTTGTTGTTCTGGTTGCCATTGTTGAAGTTCTGGTACCACGCGCCGTAGCTAACTAACTCCGTAGAGCTCCAGTAGTTGTTATTGGCAAAACCACCCACAACGTCTTATAAAGGCGTTTTAATAACCGCAAGGACTCTCAGGGTTATATTGCTTAACTGCGCAAGCACAGTCCCTTTATCGCTTTTAATTAAAGCATGCTCACTGGCTGTCACCGTAACAACAGCCATTCCGGCGTTTTACTGGCTGGCATTACGCCAACCGGTAACTTGTTTGCCTATGCTATCCATTAACACCGTTAATTCCGCCTGTTTTTTAAAGGACACGATTTTCATATCAACACACAGGCGTATTTCTAATTTGAGCAATTCAAACTCATCCAAAAAATTTTCCAACAACTCTTTTTTTGCGCTGACTTATTGGCACGATAGATACTTCTAACCAGTTGCAGGGCATCCCGCTTCATATCCTGCCCCAAGGTGTACTTATACTCCTTGGGGAAATCTTTGGTTATTTCAAAAATTTTCAGAATCAGTTTATAGGTATCCCGATAAACCGGCAAGTCGTAGTAAAGTGCCATCGCTCAAAAAAAAATTTCCCGCTTCGCGGGGAAAAAAGTGTTAAAGGGTTGAATAGTTAAAAAGCCCGAACCGCACGCACAGGAAGCGAGGCTTGCTTAATGGAGTCGCCCTGGGTGCCATTGAGAAAGGTCTGGTCCCACGCGTGGTTGCTACCGTACTCCGTAGAGCTCCAGTAGTAGTTAGCAAAACGACCCACAACGGCTTTCTGTTCATATAATAATTCCAATTCAGTCTTGGAGGGTAAATGCCAGCAATTCGGTGTTGATGGAGGCGCTGTCAATGATGGGTAAGCGATCGTTGAACAATTTAAACCCGAAGTTCCCGTAATGGACGTTGTGTTATAAGCTGCCGCAGCGGATAAAGCGTCTGCCCAAATTTTAGGTACCCCTACGTATGAGTTTGCTGAAGTGGCTTCTACGTCATAAGGTTGCGCTTCCAAACCGTGACAGCCAGAACCATCGACATAAAATACTTTACCGTTATCAGGACCGTTATCTCCCCAATGATATGGCGTGCAAGATGACGCTGATCCGGCTGGACCTGTATCACCTTTATCACCTTTTGCTCCTGCTGGACCAACTGGACCTTGTGGACCTACTGGACCTACTGGACCTGCTGGGCCTCGTGGACCTACTTGTCCTTTGTCGCCTTTGTCACCCTTGTCGCCTTTGTGACCTTGATTAGTTTGAGCAGCGTAAGCGGTGCTTATAGATAACGGCACTAACACCAATGCTATTGCGATTACCAAGGGTTTTAACATTTGATTTTTCATAAAAATCCTCATCAATTTTAAAAAATGTAATTCAAGCCTTAACTTACTGCGCACAAAGCCCGGATTTACTACCGCATGTAAGTTTCCGCAATCATTGCATAAGTCTCTTAGTCAGCTAATTTTTAGCGTGTGGTTAACCAGATTCGTAACTATGAAAGATAAAAAAAGTTAGAATTTATTAACACAAAAAGTGAGCGGACTTTGAGTTGCGTGAAAATAGATCCCATAAGCCATTGATGGTAAAAACGGCTTAGGTATCATTAAGACTGAGCCAGACATAGAATATAAGACTTAAAACAAAAAAACTATCCGTATAAATACCTATAAGCACTAACTAAAAAATTAAGCGGCTTTAATATTGACCCTCGTTCCCACGGCCTCCGAAATGTTAGTTGCGATGTGAGCTTCGCACCCACAACAACGATAGTATAAAATAGTCAGATACGAACATTTACCCATCTACCGTGATGCTTTGAATCTGGCTGTGTATTTAAAAAAATCGTTGCCAACAGGCCATGAAGGTCTGCTATGGGTAAATGACCTGACGTTGATTTACATTAACCATTGGACGGCTTTTGGCCCAGACTGTGTGAAAACTCAAAATCACCAATACCGGTGGAAATAATTAACGGATTATTGCTTGAATTACACTTTAAAAT
>CAIUYS010000105.1 GCA_903903365.1 uncultured Methylococcaceae bacterium | reverse complement strand
TGACACCGCTGTCCGAGTCAATAATCGGCTGCTTGCCGTCGCTTAAGCCGCGAATGGCCAGTCGGGTCATTCCAAAAACGGCGGATTGATCGCCGTCAATCCCGGTATCATCGGGGCCGCGATGCATCAAGGCGTCAATCATCTGGTTAACTTGTTGGGGTATGGATTCGTCTTTCACCATTCCGTCGGGTAATACTAAACCACAAATGCCGCACATATCAGTTCCCTGTTGGCGTGGGCAGTAAGACTGCCGAATATTTAGAATTTAAATCGACTACTTCAACGCCCTGTTCCTGCGCCATCGCTTTAAGCGTTGTTAAGTGGTTTTTATCAGCAAGCAGGTAGACCGGGTGATGTCGGGCAGCCAGCCAATCATGCGCTTGCGCTATGGGTACGATACCTTCGGGCCAGGGCTTGCCTGAAGCCAGCGTGAATTTGACATAATTGCTGGTCAGTTCATCGCCCTCACGACTTAAAACAGTCACCAGACGCTTGAGATAAAACGGCAGGCCATTGGGCAGACACTCCATGCAAACCAGTTCGGCATCAGGCGGTAACGTGGTCGATATTTTTTCTGCCAGGCTACGCGCAGCACGGGTTTGCGCAAAAAGATTCAAGACCTCAAAATTGACGGTCATCAACAGGAGTGGAAAGCTGATAAAGGCTGCAAATATCAAGCGTGTATTCCGGCTCCAAAGGGCACACATCGAAAGCAGGGCAACGACTCCAAACGATAAGGCCATGGGCAAAATCGTGGGTATAAAAGGATCAAAGAGCTCTTGTTTAGACGGGATTCTGCTTTTAAGTAGTTCAGGATCAGCGGCAATAAAACCCAGTACGACCGCCAACAAGATACTTAACAGCAGTAATGGCACGGTGCCATGCCATAAAATACGTGCTGCCCGTCCGTTATTGTTATTGAGTGCCCTGGCAAAAACACGCGCTGTAAGAACGCCAAGAGCTAATACGGCGGTGAGTATGTAACCGGGTAATTTCGATTGGGAAATCGAGAAAAAACACACGACAACAACCGCCCATATAATAAAAAGACGATCAGCGCGAGACCAGCTTTGCCTTTTTTGCCAGGCGGCAACAATGGACTCCGGCAGCAGGAAGCTCCAGGCAAAAAAGGTACCCAAAATAATGGGTGCATAGTAATAAAAGGGTGCCGTGCGATGAAACTCAGTGGTGGTAAAGCGGGCAACGGATTCCCTCATAATGCCGTAATAAGGAAAGTCGGGACGCAGAATTGACAGTCCAACAAACCAGGGCAGTACAACGGCAAAAAAAACCAGCCAATTACGCAGGGCAAAGGCACTCTTCATGGCGCTCAGTCGACCCTCAAAGCCGTTAAAGATGGCAATCACCAGCGTGGGAATAATAAAACCCACCGGACCTTTAATCAGGGTGGCAATGCCCGCCGTTAAGGCGCCAAGCAGATACCAGCGTATTCGTTGCTTTTCTTCGCATTCCTCCGCTAGAAAACACGCAAAAATGGTGGAGCTTACAAAGAAAGCCAGAGTCATATCAAAAATGACATACCGCGAAAAAACCATGTACAGCGGGGTTGTCGCGACGATCAGCATGGCAAGCGTGGCGGTTCGTTGGTCGTACATGCGTCGGCAAAACAGGAACGTTACCACGAGCAGCGAAAAACCAAAGAAAGCGGAAGATAGTCTGGCGGTAGTTTCTGATTCTCCGAACAATGAAAAAGACAGCGCGATAGTCTTGAAGTAAAAAGCCGGCTTGTCAAGATAGGCAAGTCCGTCATAAGTGGGTACCAGCCAGGAATGGGATTGGCTCATCTCCCGAGCCACTTCGGCATTACGTCCTTCATCAGGTGATATTAACGGCCAGCCTCCCAATCGACCGAACAGCATATAAGCACTGATAATAAAGGTAAAAATTAGAATCCAGCGATTTCCCATGAGAGTGGATACTTTGTCGGAGTCGGCAGAGCTGCTTGCTTGAGGAGAGGAAAAGGTCATCGTTTATTTTATGTTTATGTCTGAAGAATTGCTTCTGCCTAAAGAACGCAGCTTCTGACTTAACAGGGGTAATGCGCGGCACAAATGCCAGAGCTTTATTACCCCGCCAGTGGCAGTGCCGACGATTCCAATTGAGGAGATTTGATTTTAAAGGATGCTTGCAGCAAAGTCAAAAGCAAGCCTCCAGGAGGCAGTTGAAGTAAGTTGACTGACGGACAAGCTGTTTATTTCGTATGACCGATTCTTATCTACTCAATCCGGACAGATAACATCCCTTGAAGGGATGGTATCTGTAAAATCGTCCCGATTTAAATGGGTACCTGATTCCTGAAAATTCACTCAGGTAGCTCACAATAAATATCTCTGGCAGTTTATTTATTTCAAATTACCTGATGATGGTAAGAATCAAAAAATTGTTCAGGCGAGACTTTTGCTGGCCACTTCATAAACATCTTTGGAAACAGCCTCGGTGGTCATTATCCGTTCCAGTTGTGCTTTTATTAGTGCTTGCCTGCCTGGGTCATATCTGCGCCATGACGTTAAGGCACTTACCATGCGTGAGGCAACCTGCGGATTTAAGGTATTGAGGGCAATAATCTGGTCAGCCAAAAATTGATAACCTTGTCCATTGGCAGCATGAAAATGTAAGGGGTTGGCTTGGCTAAATGCACCAATCAACGCTCTAACCCGATTTGGATTTTTTAAATCAAACGCGGGATGTTGCATTAAGACCTGAACGTTGGCAAAGGTATCCGGGTTAGGGCTGGAGGCCTGTAGTGCAAACCATTTATCAATAACCAAGGCTTCGTTTTGCCATTGTTGGTAAAAATCGGCCAGGCACTGTTGTTTGGCAGGGTGCGAGCCGTTGACAACAACCGCTAAAGCCGCTATTTGATCAGTCATGTTTTTAGCTGTAGCAAATTGCTGCTGTGACCATTGCTGACTATCCGCTTGCCCAAGTCGGCCTAAATAAGCCAGGCAGGTGTTTTTGATACGTCTGCGGCCAATTGCGCCCGCGTCAAATAACCCTGACTCTTCCCGATGATTTTCCAGATACAGGGATTTAAATTGTGCTTGTAGTTGTTCGGCCAGCGTTAGCAAAACAAACTCGCGAGCGGTATGAACGGCTACTACATCGACAACCTGCATTTGCTCGGCCAGATAAGTTTCTGAGGGCAGGCTTAATAATAAGGAAAAATACGACAAGTCATCCCACGATTGCTCAATGACTTGTTTAAACGCAGCGATAATTATCGGATTTAGCTGCAACGTCCGGTCGTTTTGTACATCCTCGATTAATCCGGCGATAATTTGTCCGGCCAGTTGCTGTCCCGCTTCCCAGCGATTAAAGGTATCACGGTCATAGCTTAATAAAAATGCCAGTTCTTCAAGGCTACGTGCCATGACCAACTTAACGGGTGCGGAAAAACCTCTTAATAGGGATACGACAGGTTGTTCTTTTAAATTCTCAAAGGTAAAACTTTGCTCGGCTTGGGTCAGTTGTAAAATCACTTCATCGGTCGTGCCGTGTTGCAATTTACACGCTGCGATAGAACCGTCTTTGTTGATTAAACCCACGGTAACCGGAATGTGCAGCGGCTCCTTAACGGCTTGTCCAGGCGTTGAAGGGCAATGCTGATTAAGGGTTAACGTCAGCGTTTGCGCCGCCGGGTCGTAAGCTTGCTGAACGGTTAATACCGGCGTTCCTGCCTGCTCATACCAGCGCCGGAATTGGGTTAAATCAACGGTGTTGGCGGCTTCCATCGCCTTAACAAAATCATCACAGGTGACGGCCTGTCCATCATGGCGCTCAAAATACAAGTCGCTGCCTTTACGAAAGCCTTCGGCGCCCAGCAAGGTGTGAATCATGCGGACGACTTCGGCACCTTTTTCGTACACGGTTAAGGTGTAAAAATTGTTGATTTCTATGTAAGCATTGGGTCGTATCGGATGCGCCAAGGGGCCTGCATCTTCGGCAAACTGACGGGTGCGTAAATTGATAACATCTTCAATACGTTTTACCGCTTTGGACGTGCGGTCACCGGTAAATTCCTGATCGCGAAATACCGTAAAACCTTCTTTCAAACTGAGTTGAAACCAGTCCCGACAGGTAATGCGATTGCCCGTCCAGTTATGGAAATATTCATGGCCGATAACGCCTTCAATATGCTCATAGTCAGAGTCAGTCGCGGTATCGGGTCGCGCCAGTACAAACTTGGTATTAAAAACGTTAAGGCCTTTGTTCTCCATCGCGCCCATATTAAAATGACCGACGGCAACAATCATGTATAAATCCAGATCGTATTCACGACCATAGACTTGTTCATCCCAAAGCATGGCATTTTTAAGCGATTGCATGGCATGGGCGCATTTATCCAGATCGTGCTTTTCAACAAAAATCTGCAAGTTGATAGTACGGTCGGACAGTGTGGTAAAGCTGTCTTCAATACAGTCCAGTTGGCCTGCAACCAGTGCAAACAAATAACACGGCTTGTTGAACGGGTCTTCCCAGGTTACCCAATGGCGATTATCGGCCAACTCACCTTGCGCGATTTTGTTGCCGTTGGACAATAAAACCGGATAGCGGTCTTTGTCGCCCATCAAGGTCGTGGTAAATTGCGCCATCACATCGGGTCTATCGAGAAAATAAGTGATTTTTCTAAACCCTTCCGCTTCGCACTGGGTACACAACATGCCGTTGGACAGATACAAACCTTCCAGGGCGGTGTTGGCTTTCGGGTTAATGGTGTTTTCGATGGTCAGCACAAAACTCCGGTGCTGCGGCACTTCATGAATAATTAACGAATCCGGGGTTTGCAGGTAGTGTTGATCGGTTAATTGATTGTCATCATTTAAAACCACACTGATTAGGCCTAAGTTTTCGCCTGCTAAAATCAAGGCGGCATCACCGGTTTGACTGGCAGGATTGCGGCTTAAGGTCAGCCTTGAGACAACCCGTGTGTTGTCTTCAGCCAGGTCAAAATTTAAGTCGACACTATGAATCAGATAGTCAGGTACGGTGTAGTCTTTTAAATAAATGGTTTGGGGATTAGCGTCGCGCATGTGAATACCTGTTGTGATATGGTTTTTTTGCTGCAAAAATAGCGATTAATAACCAGGCTGTGATAAAACTGACGCCGCCAAAAGGCGTAATCATGCCTAACCATTTTAAATCTAGTAGTGCCAGTAGATATAAACTACCGGAAAATACGAGTATGCCAATAAACATTAGCCAGCCTGCCCAGCCCAGTAATTTGGATTCGGGAACTTGCTGGCGTATGAGCGCAATGCCTATCAGACCCAACGCATGCCACATTTGATAGGTGACACCGGTTTGATAGACGGTTAATAGTTCGGGACTTAAGACGGCTTTTAAACCATGAGCGCCAAAGGCACCCATGCCAACGCCGATCAGTGCGCTGAGCGCACCCAGAAATAAAAAACAGGATTGCATATTATTTTTCCAGTAGTCTGGGCATGAGCTGAACCAGATTGCACGGTCGGGTGCGGTAGTCCAGTTGTTCTTTAATTAACGCATCCCAGGCCGTGCGACAGGCACCCGATGAACCGGGCAGGCAAAATAGATAGGTTGCATTGGCGACTCCGGCAAGTGCTCTGGACTGGATGGTTGACGTTTTAATATCCTGAAAGGACAGCATTCTGAAGGTTTCGCCAAAACCATCCAGCACTTTATCCAGTAAAGGCGCC
>CAIUYS010000104.1 GCA_903903365.1 uncultured Methylococcaceae bacterium | reverse complement strand
TGGTTTTATTGCTGGAGATTATTTTGGGTGCCTGGGTTAGCGCTAATCATGCCGCTTTAGCCTGTAGCGGTTTTCCGCAATGCAACGGGCAGTGGTGGCCGCAAGCGGATTATCAAAATGCCTTAAATCTGGTTAACGGATTAGTGACGGGTTACACCGGTGTTATTTCCTTTGATGCTCAGGTAGCGGCCAGTTGGTTGCATAGAGTCGGTGCATTGGTAAGCTTTTTGGTACTGAGCTTGCTCATGTTCAGGGCCACGGCCACACTGTCGCTAAAGCCGCTAATAACAGCCGGTTTATGGTTGGGCGTGTTGTTGTTTGCGCAGATTGGTTTGGCTATTGCCGGCGTTAAGCTGGGTATGCCGCTATGGGCAACCTTGGCTCACCATGCCGTTGGGGCTTTATTAATGCTGCCTTTAATTGCAATCAGCTTTTATAGTCGCTATGGACAAGCGGAAATACCGCGTCCTGTTACTGAAAAAATAGAGCCTAAACAAGCTGTTGTTGAAACGGCTGAGGCCGTCGTGCCTGTTGAGGCTTTTAGGGAAGCTGTTTATGTAGAACCTGCGCCCGAATCTTTATACTTACGTCTTAAGTCACAGTTAAAGCGAACCCGTTCCGGGCTTAACGGAATGCTGGCCAGTTTGCCGATAGGTCAGAAAGAAATTAACGATGATTTGCTGGAAGAAATTGAAGCCAGTTTAATCATGGCTGATGTGGGTGTTGATGCGACTACAGAAATAATCAGGCATTTGACCCAACGTGTTGAGCGGCACCAGTTGCAAGACGGCTTGGCCTTGTCAGTGGCGTTAAAGCAAGAGTTGCTGGATATTCTCAAGCCTTGTAGTCTGCCGCTGCAAATACCCAAACAAGATACACCGTTTGTTATTTTAGTGGTCGGTGTTAATGGAGCGGGCAAAACCACAACCATTGGTAAATTGGCCAAGCGCTTGCAGGCACAAGGTCATAGCGTTATGTTGGCCGCTGGTGATACCTTTAGGGCTGCGGCTGTCGAACAGTTGCAAGTTTGGGGCGAGCGTAATAATATTCACGTCGTAGCTCAACATACCGGAGCCGATTCGGCATCGGTTATTTATGATGGCTTGCAATCTGCAAAAGCTAAAGGCATTGATGTTTTGATTGCCGATACAGCGGGTCGCTTGCACACAAAAGCCAATTTAATGGATGAGCTGAAAAAAGTAAAAAGGATCATGGGTAAGTTGGATGAAGCCGCTCCCCATGAAGTGTTGCTGGTATTGGATGCTGGAACAGGCCAAAACGCGCTGTCCCAGGCAAAACTGTTTAATGAAACAGTGGCTTTAACAGGACTGGTGTTGACCAAGTTGGATGGCACAGCAAAGGGTGGTGTTATTTTTGCATTGGCCAAGCATACCGGTATTCCCGTTCGATTTATAGGTATAGGTGAAAGCATTGATGATTTACAGGATTTTGATGCAGCGCTTTTTGTCGATGCCTTGTTTGTAAAAGATTAAAAAAGACATGATAAAGTTCGTTAATGTAAGCAAGCGCTATCCTGAGACTGGCGACGTATTACGCAATGTCAGTTTTCATTTGCAGCGTGGTGAAATAGCTTTTCTTACCGGTCATTCCGGAGCAGGAAAAAGTACGTTATTAAGATTGATCGCTGTCATGGAGCGCTGTAGTCGAGGCCAAATATTATTGGATAGTGAAGATGTGGGTCTTGCAAAAGAAAATCAGTTGCCCTACATAAGAAGAAAAATGGGTTTTATCTATCAGGATTACAAGTTGCTTACCGATAGAACGGTTTTTGATAATGTGGCGTTACCCTTGGTGATAGCCGGGTACGGGCATCATGAAATCAGTCGCCGGGTAAGGGCGGCCTTGGATAAGGTCAGTTTGACGGGTAAAGAAAAAAAATACCCGTTGGCCTTGTCGGGGGGGGAGCAACAGCGGGTAGGTATTGCCAGGGCTGTGGTTAACAAGCCGCCCATTATTATTGCGGATGAACCCACCGGCAATCTGGATCCGGAATTGTCGGCAGAAATCATGTTTTTGTTTGGTCAATTTCAACAGGTCGGCGTTACTGTACTGATAGCCTCGCATGACATTTCTTTAATTACCCAACTAAACCGCCGCGTCTTAAAATTAGACCATGGTCAAATGGTCTCGAGTTAAATTATGAAACGAAGTCATCATAAGAACACCATCAGAAAAGATCCACCGGCCAGACCGGTTAAGCAGGATGTAAGGCAAACCAAAAAGGCGGGCGGTGATTTTGTAGATAAATTAAATGCTTATCGAGATCTTCATGCGCATGCCTTGTTTTCCAGTCTGGGTCGTCTGGTCGCTTCGCCATTTACGTCGATAATGACCATAGCGGTGCTGGCTATTGCTATTTCCCTGGCCAGCGGATTTTATATTTTGGTCGTTAATCTTCAGCAATTAACAGGCAATCTGGAAACCAGTAATCAAATTTCCTTATTTCTCAGAGATGATGTTTCTGATGCACACGCCAATAAATTAGCCGACACTATCAGGAAGAATGCGAGCGTTCAGGACGTTAAGATAATTACCAGGGATCAGGCCTTGGCTGAATTTAAAACCTATAGTGGTTTTGGTGCCGCAATTAATGCCTTGGAAACCAATCCGTTACCTATTGTGCTTCAGGTGTTGCCTAAAAATACACTGGAAGACAAGCAAGGGCTTGAGACGTTGCAGGATACTTTTAAACAATCGCCGGAAGTTGATTTTGCCCAGATGGATCTCCAGTGGGTTGAACGCTTACAGTCTATTGTCGCGGTAGCGCGGCTTTTTGCTAGCTTATTAAATGTGATGTTAGGCATCGCGGTACTATTTATTATCGGCAATACCATTCGGTTGGAACTGCATACCCGGCGTGATGAAGTCGTCATTGCCAAATTGGTTGGCGCTACCAATGCGTTTATTCAGCGACCGTTTTTGTATACCGGTTTTTGGATAGGCTTTATTTCAGGTGTATCAGCTTGGTTTATTGTGACGTTGCTCATGCTGATATTAAGGCAACCGGTTGAAAAACTGTCAGGACTTTATGAGGGTGGGTATCATTTGCTGTTTTTAAGCTTTACCGAAACACTGGGACTGATCGTTATTTCTTCGGTACTGGGTATATTAGGTTCGTGGGCGGTACTTATTTGTCAACTGCATCAGACCAAAGCTGAGTAAAAACGCGCTATAAAAAATTATTGGCACTCTTATTAAGAGAGTGCTAGAATTCGCACAAAGTTTTTTCCCAGGAGATACCATGAGTAATGCATTGGCTTTGCCCGTTAATTTATCGGTTGGAACATTTGATGCCTATTTAAATCTGGTTAGGCAAATGCCCAGATTGACCTCTGAACAGGAGCGTGAGTTAACGTTAAGGTATAGAGATGACGGTGATTTGGAAGCGGCCCGAGAATTGGTCATGACCAATTTACGTTTTGTCGTTCATGTTGCCAGAGGTTACAGTGGTTATGGCTTGTCAATGCCTGACATTATTCAGGAAGGCAATATCGGCTTGATGAAAGCGGTTAAGCGTTTTGATCCTGACGTTGGTGTGCGCTTGGTGTCTTTTGCCGTGCATTGGATTAAAGCCGAAATTCATGAATATGTCATTAAAAACTGGGGCATTGTAAAGGTTGCAACCACTAAAGCCCAGCGTAAATTGTTTTTTAATTTACGTAAATCCAAGCAGGATATCGGCTGGTTATCAAATGACGAAGCCATGGCGATTGCAGAGGATTTGAAGGTTGATCTCAGTGACGTTTATGAAATGGAAAAACGCTTGGGCAGTCAGGATATGTCATTCGATATGCCGGTTGACGAGTCTTCAGAAGAAAGTTGCGCGTATCCTGCAAACTACCTTCATCAGCACGGTACTGATCCGTCTGTATTGCTTGAAAATGCTGATTGGGAAGGTCATGGACAGGATTTATTGGCAGAAGCGATGGCCGGTTTGGATGCGCGAAGTTTGGATATTTTGTCAAGTCGCTGGTTGGCGGATAAAAAAGCCACCTTGCATGAGCTTGCTGCACGGTACAATGTCTCAGCAGAGAGAATCAGGCAGTTGGAACAAAATGCCATGAAAAAGCTCAAGGCAGTCGTTGTCCTGGAAGCTTGACAGGTTTTATCGAAAGCAATAAAAAAAGGCTTGCCGATGTTATCGTTAAGCCTTTTTTTTGTCTGCAATTTTAGCTTCTATTATCCTGTCTTATCAATTCAGTCTCTGTTTATTAGAGACTTTTAACCGATTTTTTTGTTAAGCAGGATGGAGCAGGTTTAATACGGTTTGTGCTTGTTCTGCGGCTTCAAGGCCCAGGCTGGTCAAATAACCGCCATCTTCTTGTGTTAACAGTCCTTTATCGTACAAACGTTTTGTGGCAGCAATTATCTCGGGTGCCGCTGTTGTATGTACCTTGATTCCTTCTTGTGTAGTGCTCAGGTTGTAGCGAACCAGAATGTTTATTTCGTCTACAATGTCTTGGGTATAGGGCATGGTTAATCCTCACGATTTATCGATACAAGAGGGTATGATAAAGCTATTTTCAGCCAAGGAGTATTTTTTTCAGCGATACGGTTAACAATACCGCCTTAAAGTCTTGACCAAGCCACGTTATAAGGTCGGATATTGACCTCTTTTTTTACACTGAAAAAGAGACACAACGTCATTGTTTAACACTAATAACGGCGTACCGAATTATCACAGTTGCATGACCAG
>CAIUYS010000103.1 GCA_903903365.1 uncultured Methylococcaceae bacterium | reverse complement strand
TATAAAGTGACCGCCGTGCAAATCAGTAAAGTTAATCAACCGTCTGAATGGCAAGCCAAGTACCGTGCATTTTCAGAAACACAGTTGGATTTGCTTGAGCAAGGCATCAACAATAGCTAACCATCCGGCAATCAGATACCTCTCTCAAGGGTAACCCATGAGAGAGGTATTAATACAACTTTTATAGCCAATGAAACAATGAGTTATGGACGATACAAACGCATTCTCCTGCTAAAAAGGGTTGAGGTAACGACTGCACGCATGCAGAAGGTACCCAGCCATGGATCGCGAAAAGTAGAAGCGCGTAGGGAACAGCAATTGAGAATAATGCAGGAACAACGGTGCGGCATAAAAGCAACGCTTCATAGCCCTCTTTCCCTTGAGGAAGAAGTGGCGTTCGCTGGTGTAGATACCGATACCCTGAGAGAAGATTAACGCATGCAATCGTTACTATTGGATTTGGGCTGGCCCAGCTATCAACAAAGATCCGTTGATCGCTGGCAAGGTGATGTGCATGAAAACAAACAAGACTATATTGCCGAAGAAGTCCCTATTTCGCTGATTTATAACGGCACACCGCATGTCGTTATGCTGGCAACCCCGACTAATCTGGAAGATTTTGCCTTGGGCTTTAGCATCACAGAAGGTATTATTAAAAATCCGCAAGAGTTACTATCCGCGCGGGTTTATAATCGTTCCAATGGTATTGAAGTACAATTAAAAATTCCCGATAACCGCTTTCAAGGCATGGCCGATAAAGGCCGTAATTTAACCGGCCGTACCGGTTGCGGCCTGTGTGGAGCCAGTACCTTAAAACAAGCCATTCGCCAACCCAATCAGGTTAATGGCGACTTGTCCCTGTCAGGTAGCCAGTTGCGCTCTGCGTTAACCGACCTTAAACAACACCAAACTTTAAACCGGTTAACCGGAGCCGTACATGCAGCGGCTTGGGTAATTCCAGGACAAGGCATTATCCATCTCAGGGAAGATGTAGGCCGGCATAATGCACTGGATAAGTTAATTGGTTTATTATTGCGTACCGGCAACGATTTATCGGCCGGCTTTGTTATCGTGACCAGTCGAGCCAGTTATGAAATGGTACAAAAAACCGCCTGGGTTGGCATTACCCTGCTCGCGGCTATTTCTGCACCTACCGGCCTGGCCATAAGACTGGCCGATGAAACAGGACTTACTTTAATCGGTTTTGCCCGTGATGATCAGCATGTTATCTATACTCATCCACAGCGCTTAACTCACAGCAACCCTCTTATTTGATTAACCATGAAAATTGAAACACTTGTCAAAATGGCCAATGACATTGGTAATTTTTTTAACGCAGAAAGCAATAAAGAAATCGCTGCTGAAGGCATATCAAAACACATTTTAAGATCATGGCATCCCAAAATGCGTAGTGAAATCATTGCTTATTGTAAAGAAGATGGATCGGCTTTAAGCGAGCTGGCCAGAACAGCAATAACCAAACTTGATCAGGCTTGATTTTTATTCACCACGAAGACACGAAGAGCACGAAGTTTTTTTGTTCACACACTTCGTACCTGAAGCATGACGGAATTTGCAACGCCGCCACTCACGTTACCAAGACATATCGTTTTTCTTCGTGTCCTTCGTGTCTTCGTGGTGAAAAGCTTTTCTTCGTATTCTTCGTGGTGAAAGTTTTTAAGATTTACGATTACCACAAGCCCTAAGGATTAACGCATGAAAGCGACCGATGCATACCGACAAAGACTGCTAACTGAACTTATTGAACACAGCGCCGAAATTGATCTATTGGTAATAAAATCCCAACAGTCAGAGGCCGATATTAAGCTTATCGTTGATCAAGAACTCGAAGCTTTACGCGCCAAACAGCAAATAACTACCAAAAAACTGCACCAACTGGAAGACTCCGACATCAACGTTTGGGAAAACATCGGAGACGGCGGCTAACCTATATCCGAAAAGGTGCGCGATGCGCACCCTACGACGCTCAGCCCAAGGTGATTAAAATCCCCCCTACTCTGCTACCAAAAGACAAAAACCGTCCGTTTTGCAAAAAATCACATTCAAATCCCCCCTACCGCAGCAAATGCTTTATTATTAGCGCCTTAAAATAACAAGCCTAAAAGGCGACACTAAAAGTAATGAGCAACCTTTCAGAAGCAAAAAACGACCGCAGCTTATCCCTGATAATATTATTTGCCGGCACCTTATTTACCAGCGCGTCGCTGATGTTTGTTCTGCAACCCTTGTTCGGAAAGCTGTTATTACCCTTATTGGGCGGCTCTCCAGCGGTTTGGAATACCTGCATGGTGTTTTACCAAAGCCTATTGTTTCTGGGTTATCTTTATGCGCACACTATTTCCACACGTTTTAGTCAACATCGTCAAATCCAGATACATACGGCCGTTATTTTGGTCAGCTTTCTGGCATTGCCTTTAGCTTTACCGGAAAATATCGCCCCACCCACTGACAGCAACCCAACACTCTGGCTGCTTTGGACGTTATTTCTGGCTATCGGCCTGCCTTTTTTCGTCGTATCAACCACGGCGCCGCTGGTACAAAAATGGTTTGCCAATATAGGCCATCACACCAGCCATGATCCTTATTATCTCTATGCCGCAAGCAACACCGGCAGCCTGATTGCCTTACTCAGTTATCCTTTTTTACTTGAGCCGGCTATCGGCTTGGCTAATCAAAAAGTTTATTGGAGCATCGGTTATCTGATGCTCTGCCTGCTTATCGCCGGTTGCGCTTTTGTACTCTGGAAAACACAACAAAATAAAGCCCTTGAACCAGACAGCGTGCCTGAAGAAGAGCCACTGAGTCTTTATCGAAAATTGCACTGGATGGCTTTAGCTTTTGTGCCCTCCAGTTTGCTTTTGGGGCTAACCAATTTTATCAGCACCGACATTGCCTCCGTGCCGTTATTATGGATTATTCCGCTAACCCTCTATTTACTATCGTTTGTAATCGTATTTTCCAAATGGAATGACAAAATACATCCGGTCATGGTCAAGCTACAGCCCATCGTATTATTGCCGTTTATCGCTTACGCCTTCATCAACCCGGCCGACCTGCCCTATTGGGCCTATTTGGCCTTGCACCTGCTGGCTTTTTTCTTTGCCGTCATGGTCTGTCATGGCGAACTGGCAAAAAACCGCCCCCATACTCAATATTTAACCACTTTTTATCTGATCATGTCGTTTGCAGGCATGTTGGGCGGCATGTTTAACACGTTTGTAGCGCCTTTTATTTTTAACGGCATTTACGAATACCCGCTCATGATTGTTGCCGCCTTATTACTGCGTCCAGGCTCAAAGGTCGCATTTAAAAAAGGCCTGCTACTACAAATAACCCCCCCTGCCCTGCTCATTATTACCGGCTTGATTCTTTATACGCGCGTTAACGATTTACTCCCGTATTTTGATATCATTATCATCAGCTTGATTGCCCTAACCGTTGCAACCTATTTCTTCAGGGCCAAACCGGTTGCTTTTGCTTTATTAACCGGCGCGATTATTTTTTTAGCACTGGGCGTACATGGCCTGTCATCCCATACACTCTATCAGGAACGCTCGTTTTTTGGCGTCCTTGCCGTACGAGAAAGTGTCTTGACTGATGAACAAAATCAGCCAGAAAAATATCATGAGCTTTTTCATGGCACCACCAAACATGGCGCACAACGCCTGCCTGAAAATCTGGCCAAAATACCGTTAACCTATTACAGTCGCCCCGGCCCGATGGGACAACTGTTTAAAGAATACGACAGCACCAATCAAAACTGGAACATTGGCATAGTTGGACTGGGTGCAGGCGCTTTAGCCTGTTACGCAAAAGAGCAACAACACTGGACACTGTACGAAATCGACCCGCTGGTTATCGACATTGCCAGTAACCCTGACTATTTCAGCTACCTTAAACGCTGCGCTTACAACACCACACTAAGCTTGGGTGACGCCCGTTTGTCACTGGAAAAAGAACCGGATCAAAAGTTTGAGTTATTAGTTATGGATGCGTTTAGCTCAGATTCTGTCCCTACCCATTTACTAACGGAAGAAGCACTGGCTCTTTATTTTAAAAAATTAAAACCCAATGGCCTGCTGGCTTTTCATATCACCAATCGCCATCTGTCCTTAAAGAAAGTTTTATCCATTCATGCCGAACATTTACATTTCTCGGCGCTGATACAAGAATTTAAACCTCAGCAAGATTTACCGTTGGTGGTTGCCACAGACTGGGTCGTGATGGCAAAAAATCCGGAAACATTAACACCGCTCAGCCTAAGCCGTCTTGGTAACTGGCAAAAAATGCCCTTATATTTTGACATGAAACCCTGGACTGATGACTTTACCAATATTGTCAGTATCTGGAAATAAAAGCCGGTTGCTAAACGCTCACTAATTCAGAAACCCGCAAGCGTCCTAACCCGTAAGGGCGAACCTCCGTGTTCGCCCAATACAACCGATTCATCCCATTTAGGGCAGACACGCAGGTCTACCCCTACGCTTATGAGCTAATCGCTCACAAATTGTAGCGTGACGGGGTTTGCAACCCCGTCACTCACGTTTTAAAGCTATTGAAGCCTTCAAACGTTTCGATCGGGGTTGCAAACCCCGACCGGCATCGAAGAAATAACATTCGTTAAAACCCGTCCAATCATTGTCATCCGTGGGCTATGGTCAAAAAAAACATCGACTGAGTCGTTACCTTTCCTAAATTTTAAATGGCTAAAACAAGGATTAGCAACTATAATGATCCGGTTAGTGGATAGTACTACGCGCTTAATGCGGGACTTCTATTTAATAAATTTTGCATGTTAATCAGCACTTCTCAGAAATTCCTTATGTTATTTTCCTTTTTGTGCCCGATCTGATTTGCAATAAAACATATTTACATTCATTTATTGAGGAAGTTTCATGGCAACAGGTACTGTTAAGTGGTTTAACGAGTCTAAAGGTTTTGGTTTTATTTCACCTAGCGATGGTAGTGCAGATGTATTCGTACATTTTTCTGCAATCGCAAGCGACGGTGGTTATCGCACATTGGCTGAAGGCCAAGCCGTCAAATACGAAGTAGAATCAGGCGCCAAAGGCCCACAAGCTTCAAACGTATCAGCAGCGTAAGCTGAGGCTACTTTTCGACACACAACTCCGCCTAAATAACCAGGCGGAGTTGTGGCATAGCCGGTTTATCCGGTCAATATCAACTCACCCCCTGAATTTAGGATATGTCTTTTGAAACGACTTTTTGTAGGAAACTTACCTAGCGAGGCCACTGAGGCTTCTGTTCAAGCTTTATTTTCAGAATACGGCAAAGTCCGCTCCATTCAACTTGTTTCCGATATCTTTAGCGGTAAATGTAGAGGTTTCGGCTTTATCGGAATGGAAGGCCACGAAGCCCGAGCGGCTATAGCAGCCCTTGACGGCAATTTATATTGCGGAAAACCTTTAAAAGTTAAATTTGAAGAACCCGCTACAGGTAAAAACGGCAGACGTAATTAACAACAACACCTCCCGCCAAGTACTCACAGCCTTAAGTTAATCAAGAACACCTAATTGACTTACCTTGCCTCTACCAACACGCAAAATTACTGCATACTGCATACGCTAATCGTTACGGATTTTAAATAAATGAATAACGTTTTATTTGTAGTGCGACACCATTAATGCAAGCGGTAGAAGCAAGAAAGGGCTAAAGTATTTTAGCAGAGCTACCCGGGCGACCCACTGGTCGCCCTTCCTAAGCTTATCGACACTATCACCTGTTTTAATCAATTAAGGTTATCAACCTAAAAACATCAGTTGAACACCACAATATATTATTTTATCCAAATAAAATAATAATTTTAAATTTACACGCACACGCTTTTTTAGTCTAATATATTAAATATTGTTATTTTAAAAACTGCATTTCAAATAGCATTCAACGTTTTAATTAAACTAAAACCAATAATATTGATACAAAACACATTCCCGAGTAATAAACTCTACCAAAGCCCAGCCAATCATCTATCCAACCCATGAACACAGGACGTCCCAAAGGATTTGTTCAACCCCACCATTCCAAATTACAGGTCTTAGCCCGCACTATTGACCTTGCTTTGATTATGGCTTCACTATATGTATCATTAACACTATACAACATACCCCTGGATCATGAATACTTTCTGCCTAGCCTTATAGCAACCGCAACTTTTGGTATTTTAGCTGAAAACAACGAACTTTATCAAAACTGGCGGGGATCTTCTCTATTCGATGAGTCTCTAAAGATATTTTTTTCGTGGCTGGGAGCCTTTACGTTAGTTATCACTGGCGTCTACCTCTATGGTACTGAGTACAATTATTCATTACACGTCATAGAATTATGGATTCCACTTGCCCCAACCAGCATCATCCTGACTCATACGATACAACGCATATTCTTATCTTATTTAAGAAAGCAGGGCTTTAACACACGATTTTATGCCATACTGGGTGCCAACTCATTAGGACTTAGACTTTGCACGGCATTATCAGAAATGCCCTGGTTAGGTTATAATTTTGTTGGCTTTTTCGATGACCGAACTGAAGCAGAAGACCGACGCTTGGGGTGCTCACAAATTGGCGATTTGCAAGGTGGCTTTGAACAACTACTTGAAAAAGCAAAACTAGGTGAAATCGACCATATCTACATTACCATGCCCCTGCGTGCAGAAAAACGTATCAGTCAGTTTGTTCAACAACTAGCCGACAGTACCGTTTCAGTTAACATCGTACCCGACTTTTTTATATTTAACCTGATCCAGTCCAAATGGAGCAACGTGCAAGGCATCCCCGTCGTCAGTGTTTTTGACACACCATTCAATGCCCTTGACGGTATCACAAAACGTCTTGAAGACTTGCTACTGTGCCTGCTTATATTGCCTGCCATTGCCATTCCCATGCTGGCTATCGCCCTGACTATCAAACTAACGTCCAAAGGTCCCATCATCTT
>CAIUYS010000102.1 GCA_903903365.1 uncultured Methylococcaceae bacterium | reverse complement strand
CCCCAACCGGCAATCATTTGCTCAACCTCTTGAACTATCACTTGCGCATAGCCACGCATCGGTTTATCGCGCAATACCGGCATGAGCATTTTAAGCTGTTGATCTTTTTTGTGCGGAGGCGCATCAAAAACCACGCCTTTACCAAAAATAGGCGTCATGATTTTATAGGCCTGGCTTTGATCCAACTGTGCATCGGGCGCACGAAAAAAAGCTTCATTCGCCTCAGGGCCGGTCATTAGCACCATTTTTTGATGAAACATTCGAAATTCACCAATTTCTCCCAGTGACTCCCTAAGGTTTACCATGTACTGAAAAGGATTTTTTCCGAATTTGAGCATGTGCCCTAAAAGCGGCAAAGCACCCGGCATTTTAGGCGGCTCTTTGACAGGAGAGGCAGTGTTATCGGTATTCGTCGTATTCATAACTCAATCTGTAAGATGTGCATTAAGGCATACTAGCATTATAAGCCTTGGATTCCTCGGAAAGCATAAGTCTTTGATTGCTATAACTACTCAGTAGATGTCGGCTTCAATCATAGACCACGGATGACACGGATTATAAGGGTTTCAACGGATTTTATTTTTAGTCGAAAAAGAGCTTAACTGTTTATATCCAATATTTTCATTAGATTAAAAAGCTCCCTTATCCGTGTCTATCAGTCAGATCCGTGTCATCTGTGTTCTATTTTTTAATGGCTGAGTAGTTATTGAATGCTAAAGACGATGCCAGGCAACGGGTAATTTTACGCGGTGCTTGCTTAATGTCCAAAATTTTCTCTTTTAATTGCTTGGCAACGACAAAACAATGTCCCGCCAAGCCAGACCTTACAGACCTGAATCGGCACACATAAATATTTACTTTTTTAGTCGTCCGCTATCAAGCGCCTCAGCAAGCACCCGAACGTCCAGAGGTCTGTTGGTATCGATATGGATATCCCGTTGAGGAAAGGCAATGACAATACCCTGCTCGGTCATCGTATTATAAATCATGTAGCGCAGGTCACTGGCGATAGTTTTCCAGGAAACCTCAGGATTTATTTCTACCCAAACATACAAACCAAAAAGCAAGGCATCGCTGCCGAAATCCTCAAATAATACCTGAGGAGCGGGATTGGCGAGCGTCAAACCATGTCGCTCCGCAATATCGAGCAGCAGGTCGGTGGCCTTTTTTACCTGTGATCCATAAGCAATGCCGACATTAACCACGATACGTACCGACCGGCTACTCAGTGTCCAGTTGGTAACGTTCTGTTCAATAAAAGTGCTGTTGGGAATCACCGTTTCAATGCCGTTTGCATCGATAATATGCGAACTCCGCACCCCAATATCCAAAACGCGACCACGAATACTACCCACTTCAACCACATCCCCCGGCCTGAAGGGTCGCTCAAACAGCAGCATAAGCCCGCTGATCAGGTTTTTGAGCATATTTTGCATCCCAAATCCTGCCCCGATAGCCAACGCCCCCCCCATAAAGGCAAATATCGTTAAGGGAATTCTGACCACCAACATGCTCAATACTACCAGAATCAAGACTTCAAGAAACAGTATCCAGCGCCAGGCAATCCGCGCAAGGCTTGGATCCATCCCCAATCGGGTCACTGCCAACCCTTCGATTAAACGAGCCAAACGGACAGCGATCCAAATTCCTACTATCAGAATGGCTAAAGCTGTCACGACTTTATCGACGGTGATGCTGCGTTTGCCACTGATTGGCTGCCCATCAACGACCAGGGTGTCCTCCGCCGCGAAGAGCTCGAACGCCCAAATCTGTGAAGCAAAGTCGCGAGTCGCCAGCCACGCTTCATCCAGGTAATCGGAAAATGACTTAACCTGAAAACGCTCGTCCAATTCCTGCTTGCAGCGCTCCAACAAGCTTTCGGTTGCTTCAATTGTCCCCAGCAACCGCGACCATAAAACCACCTGCTCAAGATCAAGATTTCTTAACACATCCCGCATAGTATTAGGATCGGTGACTGTAGAATCCAGGTCTTCAACAGACTGACTGGTAACCCGTGTCAATACACGATGGCGCTGCTGATTGACATAATCGTGAACTACTTTTAAAATCGCCTCATTCTGGACAATCTTGTCATAAACGTCGCCGGCTTTTTCACGGTCAGTCACCTTGGCGTAAGCCCAGCGATAATTCCATATATCTCGCTGCATTTGCAGGTAAACCAATATCCTGTTAAGAACTTGCAATTTAATGTCGGCAGTATTACGCTGCGCCTCCCGTATCTGATCAATCTGTCCGGGTTCTGCAGATTGCGGTTGAGGTGTTTTAGCAGTGGGGCTTAAGGCTTGCGTTTCCTGTTGACCTGCACTATTTCCAAGATCAAGCGCTGCGGCCTCGAGCTTAAGCTCGGCAATGATCTGTTGGCTTTCACTTTCGATATTTTTCTGTACCTGATCAATATCTTGCTGTGTCAATTCCATACGCTCTGATATCACACTCAGTTGTTTGTTAGCCAGTTGCAGTTTTGCCTGAGTTTCCAGTAATTCTTCATGAACTGACTGTCTTTCAATCTGAAATCCCAAGGCACGCGCCAAATCGATCTGATTATGTAATACCAGTAAATAACGCCCCCTGCCCAGACTGGCTTGCTGATCCGGTGAATTTTTAGCCTGTTCTACAGCCTCGTCAGCCTGCCTTAGTTTTACTGTGGAATTCTCGACAATGTTTATTATCTGTATGTCCACTTGGTCAAGCGTTAACAGCCAGGACTCAAGCTCATCTATCCGGCTACCGAGTTGGGTAACAGACGCTTTCAATTCATCTGCCCGAAGAAATGGATGGGGAGACAACTCACTAAATCCAGACCAATTTGCCGCTTGATATTCCAGCTCAAGACGCTGCTGCTGAAGGATCTGCAAGCTCGCCAAACGAGCAAGCTGTCCCTTATAAATAAATACAAGCTGCTTGAGATTTAAGCGTCGGGCAAAGATATCTTCGTCTTCAGGCAATCTGGAAGTAGATGATCCAGAAACGACTTCCGGCGGCATAAGAGCCAATTGATCGCTGGTTGCTGCAAGTTTTTTCTTTATATCTTCAATAAGCGTTGCCGAATCAATCACGGCGGGTGCTGAAACCTGCTTACCGGATGATTGTTGTAATATCCCGTTGAGCAATGCGGAAGCCGGCGTAGCCGAAACAGAAACAGGGGTTAACATCAGCAACCATAAAAGACTTAATAAAACCCGAATGACCGTAAAATAATCCGGCTTAACATCAAGGCAACCGCAAAGGATGCGGTGATTTTTTAGTGTGTGATGCATTATTAATCATCTCTCATGAAATAAAAGCATATTGCTCCAAACCAGGATTGATCCAGCCTTGTAGGGCAAAATACTTTGCCGATTGGCGGCAATCTTCTCCACCATTTGTTTGACCTGCTGAGCCTAATAACAGAATCAAACGTCTTTTAAAATCTATCATTTGATGCTCAAGTTTTTAGGTCATTCAAATTAAAAAATTTAGCATGGAAATTAACAAAAATAATAAATTATTAGCAAGTATCATCAATACTTGATGCGTTGCTTTTTTGCCTTTTATTTCATTCAAACAACTTATGATCTTTATTTTTATAATAGAAATTCCGCTAAAGCCCTTCTCCCCAGCGGTACTGCCAGGCAATGCCGACCAAATCGAAATCACTCCCGGTTCGTGAGGAAACGCCGGTATTACCGTAAAGTTTTATGGAATGCTGCCGGGTGATGGGGAGCGCCAATGTAGCGCCAACGCGCCAGTTCTGCTGAAGGTTATCAGCCAACGTG
>CAIUYS010000101.1 GCA_903903365.1 uncultured Methylococcaceae bacterium | reverse complement strand
TTTTTTAGTTCCAGCAGCCATATACCGCCATGTTGCGTCAAGGTGTTGCCTTGTTCATCACGCATTTTATAATGATGCACGGTCTCGTTATCAGCACTAATCAGGTTTTCTGCAAGCAACCAAATAGAATAAGTCGGTCTGAGTTGAAGATAATCTTGACCACCACGCTGGCTCCCAAGCTCCAGCTCTCGTCGTTATACACAAGTATGTGAGGACACCCAAAGCTCGTTATTCCTGCCGGGATTGGGAATGCGCCTGCAATGGAGGTCAGGCTTTGCCTGACAGTCAGGCAGAGCCTGACCTCCACGAGTTGCACAGGCTCCCAAACTCCGGCAGGCACTTGTGTATAATGACGAGAGCTCCAGCTTGGGAACCAGGGAAAGATAACTTGTTGATTGTTGCTTGGGTGATTGATTAAAGTAACTTTATTAAAGCAGCGATCATGGCAAACTGTCCTAGCGCCAAGCCTATACCCCATTTAACTAAACGGTTCTCTAACTCATAGAGTCTGGCATCAAGGTAATCACGTGTAACAGGGAGAGATTCAGCCTGTGCTTCTTGAAATGCTTCCGCAACCGCCTCAGCTTGCGCTTCCTCAAAGCCGGCAGAACGTAAACGTCTAATAAATTTATGGGTATCAAAGATTATTGTGGTCATGGGGGCGTGTTAAATTAATCAATTTTATAACGTCAAGGTTGCCTGTAGATCTACTTATTGTCAAGACAAGAAATTACCGATCCCAAATAGACTCCAGAAACAAGACTGTTAAATAACCTGCTTAATTCTTTCCAAAACAAAGGGTTAGCTCAGCAAGCAAGAATAAGCCTATTTAAGCAACAGTTCGTTAAGAAAACAGGGCCAGCTGATCTTTTTTCAACTGGGCAATACTTTCTTTCGGCAGGTGAAAGACATTTTTTAAAACCCTGTTCATCACCGAAATTAACTGGCGAAATTTGTAAGCATCATGATGGGAGTCACCCGTTTGCTCGGAAGTACGCCAACTGTCTTCATCGGATATGCGCAGTTCCACACCCAAGGTATGTTCCTGAGTTTTTTTATCCACCTGATTTCTTCGTGCATATATCGGTGTACCGGGAATCATGATCTTATGCGTTGCCGCGTCCCGGTGGATAGGCAGTGAAAAACTGATTTTGCATTGAAACTTTCTGTGACCTAAAGAGGAATGCTGGTTTTTTGCTGCATTCATGCTGAGCGCTTCATAGAACGTTTTTGCATTGGCAAGCAATTCCTGTTCAGTGGATGTTTTTTCATAACCGGCACTTTGTGAAAGGCTAACCATCAATCTTCGCACCGCTTCTATCATGCTTTCAGGGTCATCGAACAGGGTTTGGGTGATGGATTGGGAGTTGGTGTTTTCCTGAAGAATAACGCCTTTTTTTTGCAAGGCATGAAACAGTTTCAAGGTATCATCCCTGTCTTTCAGTATAAAAGTGATGGCCAAAATATCCCTGATATCATAAGCCTCTCCTTCCAAATCTTTCCCTAATTTGGTCACCATGCTTTCAGGGCTTTTTAGTCTGGCTTTAATTTCAGTAATATTAACCCGAACGCCATCCCCGCTATCAAAAACAAAGCCGTTTTGTTGATCATCAAAGGTTATGGACTCTTTTAGTTTATGAAAAAAAGAGGATATTTTGACAAAGGCATTTTGCGCTGATTCGCTGGCCGGAATGTGTTGCGGATTTCCCCAGTCATAATTAAAAAGATCATCAAGGCTTTGGTTTTCAGTTTCCAGAAAAAAACCCAACTGGGCGTAATCATTAATATCCTGACTCTCTTCTTCGATAGACTTGATCAAATAACCCATTTTTAGCATGGAACAGGCCGTTTGCTGCCACTCCAGCGGAACCTCTCTATTTTTACCCTGATAACCAGCAAATACAGAAGGATACTTTCTTGAAGAAGCCAACAGGAAAAGATGCCTCGGATCTTGATTGGCTATGTCTTGAAAGTCGGTATTATTCAAGATTGATTCTACCCGCCCAATGGCTTGCAGACAGTTGTGGTAAATATCCGCGTTACCGGAATTCAAGGCAAGAAGTCCTTCAAGTTGCTTTTTAACAAACGGAAACATCCAGTTTAAAAAATAATTGTAGGTTCGGTAAACGTAAGTTTTTGCCCTTTCCTGCTCGCTTTCCTGTAGTTCGCCATTACCAACAATATCAAACCCCCGGTTATTCATCATTTTTGCCGCCTGCCTAAGCGCCGTTTGATAATTATCCGCCGATAATAATAAATAAGGGGTCATCTCAACTCTATCCAGAATTGAGCCAAAAATCTCATGGTGTAGTTCCTGACTTGATGATCTTGGTTCCATATTTAATTTTCCACTCACTGGCTCTCTCCAACCGAAGAGGGTTTACGGTTTATTTTTAAGCCATTATATTTAAAATATAAAAACCCGTGTAGATATCTACATTTTTGGTAACTATCCAACCGTAAAAATAGCACTAATTTTCTAAAATTAAACGTGGTTTTATCGGCTCAACAGCCAATTCAAAATCCATTTTAATGCGTTTTACAATAGCCTTTACTTCCTTTTTGTTTTTAAAAGGTCCAGCGATAACCTGATATGTATCCTCTTTTTTAATCTTACGCGCAGGAATAATCGGCCCTTGATGATTGAGCATGGTTGCCAGCTTTTGTGCTTCTATTTCGTTATCAAAACTGGCCACCAAAATCGACCAGTCGCTATCCTTTAATTCTTCAACAACGGGTTGTTTATAGAGCTGTTCAGGATGCGCGAGTTGTACTGCGTTTGCTGCTATAGCTTCGATGTCAGGACTTTGCACAAGAATGGGCACAGGAATGCCATCCGAACGCTCAATAATTCGGTCGACTTTATCCCAATCGACTATGACATTTTTCTTGTCGCTGATTTGATATAACTGTTTTACTAACTGTTTTTTTAGCTTGGATTTATCCTGTGCCCATTTTTGCAGGGGTTCCGTCGCTTCAAGATAAAGCATGTTCTGATGCCAGGCCGTCAAATAAGGCTGGTGAATTATCCGTACCGGCATACCTACCGACGCTTTTTTGAACAGCACCTCAATATCCTCTGGATAAAGTTGCACACAACCGTGACTAATTTGCATACCGATACCATAAGGTTTGTTGGTGCCGTGAATTAGATAACGGGGAAAACCCAAGCGCATGGCATAAAGCCCCAGCGGGTTGTCAGGCCCTGCGGCCACTACACCGGGCAATGAGTCGCCTTTCTCGGCATGTTCCTGATGAATGGAGTCAGGTACCACCCAACTCGGATTGGCTTTTTTGGCGACAATACTGGTTAAACCCATCGGGGTATTCCAGCCTTGACGACCAATACCCACCGGATAAGTAAAGACCTTATCCGGTTGCTGTTTGGGATAGTAAAACAAGCGCATGTTCGCCAAATTTAGAATAATCCCTTTATGAGGCGCGTCAGGAAGAATAAATTGTAACGGTAATAATACCCGACTATCTGCCGGAGGTGTCCAGGGCGAAAGTGTCGGGTTAGCCAAGGTAATATCATTATAACCCACGCCAAAATGTCGGGCAATATCAGACAGCGTATCGTTTTCATGGGTGTTGACTGCGGCAATCGTACCGACCAGCGTTTGGCCTTCGGTTAACTGAAACTCATGACGCTCTATGATTTTGGTTTGCGGCTGAATTTTTTGCTGGTTATCCTCCTCCTGAAAAGTCGGGTTTTTATTTAAATCGGGGAAAAAACCCAGATGTTGACAGCCACTGGTTAAGATACTGAGTAATAACAGGCTTACCCATTGGAATGAACGTGATGTTGATTTTTTAAAATTTGATGGATTCATATTAATCTTGTCCAAAGTTGGGAATGGGTGCAAGTCGTCCTGAAAGGTGTGATCTACTAAAATGCTATATCTTTAAGTGTTTTTCGTGGATAAACTGCTTTTCCCCAGTTTATGGCAAGGTGCGCAACCAGTAAGTTTTATGCAGGCTCAAGCTTCTACGCAGGACTTGCGGCAAGCGCCTATGAAGACTGCCCAGTTTATAGCCTAGCCATTTCAATCCCGTCCGTAGAACTGCCGAAGGAATTAGCCAAGGCGCGTGCTTTAGCAGGTAGCGCATTTCCGAGATTACAAAACGCAAGCCTTCGCCAGACGCACCGCCAAAGGTCTGTTGCAGCCACGAAGTATGGCTATGGAAAACACCAATATCGAAGTATCGTTTAAATTCATCCAGAAAACTGTAGTCATGAGAATGAAATACTTGGGCATCGGCGCAATAAGCGATTTTCCAACCGGCAACCAACATCTTGCCGGCGACATACGAGTCTTCGTTCATGATGGTATTAACGGGAAAACCACCTGCCTGCATCAGTGCGCTGCGCCGATAGGCGGCGAATGAATTGGATATAAATACCGTTTTAATGCCAAAGCGTGTTCGATCTTCCAGGCTGCGTAACTGGCTTTTGGATGGATAATTAAAAAGACGGGCGTGGGCGGCAACGGGCTTGGCGTTACGATGGGGAAGCTGGCGACCGTAAGCCGCGCCAACCCGTTCATCAGCGAATGCCGCCAACAGGCATTCGATAGCATCAGGACTGGCTAATAAAGCATCCTGAGTCAGGAAAACTATAATATCCATTGCTGCCAGTCTATCCACGCCAAACTGGCGAGTGCCACCGTGATTAAACGCTGACTTGGCAATTACCTGAACCTCAAAGCCTTGTGCATGCGCCAAATTTACGGTGTCATCACTGGAAGAGGAGTCCATTACCAACAAACAATCCGGTTTTCGGGTCTGTTGCTCGAAGGCTTTTAACCAAGACTTCCAGAGACTACCCGCATTTAGTGTAGGAACGATAAGACCCACCTTAATCATAATAAAGATTCCTTGACGAGCTGTTGTGACTGCTTGACTTGATTGCGGCTCTTTAATACCTGCCATATTTGTTCCCCCAGTTTGACGGGATCAAGTTGTTGTTCGACATACTGCCTGCCATTCCACGACATCTGTTCCCACGTCAAACCATCTCCCACTGATTGAGCTTTACGCAGCACTTCGCAGACGGAAGCCTCGGTTCTATCAAAAACAAAACCAACGCCAAACGTTTCCAAATGATCCCATGCCAAGCCTTTGGCTACCAATACCGGACGTCCGGCTGCCATAGCTTCCGCTACCACATTGCCAAAGTTCTCGCGCATGCCGCCAGCGGCCTCCAGCCCGGAAGGCAACACCAGAAAATGGCTGTTTGCCAACAAGTCCATCACTTCAGCTCGCTCAAGATAGCCTCGATAAATGATAGCGCCTTTTGCCTGTTCAACCAGCGCCTGAAACTCTTCGAAATAATCGCCATCTACGCTTCTACCGGCAATCACCAGTCGATCGAAAGGCCGTCGAACTTTTAACCAGGCTCTGATAAAGGCATTGATGCCTTTTTCTTGCTGAATATGCCCCAGAAAACAAAGATTCATGCCCGCACTGGCAGGATAAGGAGCCACGTTACACGCTTGACTATCAATTCCGTTTGGAACCAATAGAATGCGGGCATCTTTACCCAGTACGTTACGCACGCCTTCAGCCTCGGTGTCACTGGTGCAATGCACGGCGATAGCCCGACGCAGGGTCGGAAAAGTCAGCCATTGATAAAATAACCATTTATGAGGTTTCTCTCGTCGAATCAGCTCAACATGCTCCGGCATTAGTCCGCCATGTACAGCCACCATAAAGGGGCGACGCAGCAAGACACAAAAAATGGCCGCAAGTGTAGATGGCCAAGTGGCAATGCCGTGGATGTAAACTACCGGTGCCTGCAAGCATAATTTAAACAGCATTGGTATAGCGCCTAGTCCAAAGCCCCAACGCCTGAATCCATAACAACGATAAAGCCTGACCTCCACCTGATCGCCCAAACACACATTGTCCGGCCGTAGTCGGCCGGCAATAGATTCATCGGAGGCGACCAATACCATTTTATGCCCGCGTTCTGCCCAGGCTTTGGTTAAAACACTGGCGGTGACGGATACGCCGCCATAACCTTTGGCTGGGGGGATATGTGTGGTAACAATACCTATATTCATAATAATTCTCCTATAACTGTCTGTGAATAATCTTTTAGGTAAAAGGGGCAAGGGGCAAGGTAAAAGGTGAAAGAGACAGCCCGCCGATTTGTCCTTTGCCCTTGAACCTTTGCCCTTGAACCTTGAACCTTGAACCTTTAACCTTTAACCTTTAACCTTT
>CAIUYS010000100.1 GCA_903903365.1 uncultured Methylococcaceae bacterium | reverse complement strand
TTTGGTAATTTCTGGACGGATTTGACGCGAGGCATTTTATATATTCTTATCCCCCTTTCGTTTGTTCTGGCGTTAGTGTTGGCGGGGCAAGGCGTGGTACAAACCTTCAAACCTTATCACACCCTTCCGTTGGTTGAGCAGGTTGGCACCGCAACAGAAACGACAACGCAAACCTTGGCACTGGGGCCTGCCGCTTCGCAAGTCGCGATTAAACAACTGGGTACGAACGGCGGCGGTTTTTTTAATGCCAATTCGGCGCATCCTTTTGAAAATCCAACACCGTTATCCAACTTTCTGGAAATGCTGTCATTGCTGCTGATTCCGGCCGCCTTGTGTCATACCTTTGGAACGATGGTCGGTGATTCCCGCCAGGGTTGGGCAATTTTATCGGCGATGACGCTGGTTATGGTTAGCTTGGTGTTTGTCACGGTAGCTTATGAGCAAGGCGGTAATCCAACGCTGACTGCGCTTGGCATTGAGCAAAGCGTTGGTATTGATCAGTCCGGCGGCAACATGGAAGGTAAGGAAACGCGTTTTGGTATCGTCAATTCCGCGTTATGGGCGACAGCAACCGCAGCAGCCTCCAACGGTTCGGTCAATTCCATGCACGATTCTTTTACACCGCTGGGCGGTCTGGTTCCGATGTGGTTAATTCAGTTGGGTGAAGTCATTTTTGGCGGTGTCGGTTCCGGCCTTTACGGGATGCTGGTTTTTGTCCTGATCGCGGTATTTGTAGCCGGCCTGATGATAGGTCGAACGCCAGAGTATCTGGGTAAAAAGATTGAAGCTTTCGAGATAAAAATGGCTGCCATCATTATTTTAATTCCGGCCTTTTTTATTCTGGGCGGAACGGCGATAGCGATCATGGTCGAAGCAGGAAAAACAGCCGTTGCCAATCCGGGGGCGCACGGGTTTAGCGAAATTCTTTATGCCTTTTCTTCCGCTGCGGGCAACAACGGCAGTGCTTTTGCCGGACTGAGCGCCAATTCTCCGTTTTATAACATTGCGTTGGGTATCGTTATGCTGTTCGGGCGTTACGGGATCATTATCCCGGTACTTGCCATTGCGGGTTCCTTGGCGGAAAAAAAGACCGTGCCCACAACCCTTGGCACCTTGTCTACGCATACGCCGTTGTTCGTGATGTTGTTAATCGGCATTGTGCTGTTGGTTGGTGCGTTGACGTTCGTACCTGCTTTGGCGTTGGGGCCGGTGGTCGAGCATTTACAACTGTTAGCCACCAACTAAGCCGGGACAGATAACTTTCTGGGAACGCCGAGCCCCAGCTCGGCACGGGATAGTCAAACCGATTAATGACTACGCCGAGCTGGGGCTCAGCGCTCCCGGAATCAATAGGTCAGTTTTATTTATCTGTCCCGCTTTTTGTGGTAACCCAACTGTTTTAATGCCAATTAATTACGCATTGGAGTACAAACCTAGGTTTGTATTCCGGCTACGTGTCTAACCAATAAGGAAACTAGTCGATGAGCACTAACAACCATACGCAACAATTATTTAGCCGTCATATTCTATTAGCCTCGTTAGGTGATGCCTTGCGCAAACTGGCACCTCAAAAGCAATGGAAAAATCCGGTCATGTTCGTAGTTTATATCAGCAGTTTGCTGACCACCGGGTTATGGCTTTGGGCATTACTTTCTGGGGATAATGCACCCACTCGCTTTATGTTTAGCGTGACTTTCTGGCTGTGGTTCACCGTGTTGTTTGCCAATTTCGCGGAAAGCGTCGCCGAAGGTCGCAGCAAAGCGCAAGCGGCGTCTTTACGGTGTGCCAAGCGCGATATTATGGCGAAGAAACTGGATGAACCACACTACAGTCATGATTACGCCAAAGTCGCCAGTGCAACACTCAGGCTCGGCGATTTCCTGCTGATTGAAGCCGGCGACTTTGTACCCGCTGACGGTGAAGTCATTGAAGGCGCTGCCAGTGTCGATGAAAGCGCCATCACTGGTGAAAGTGCGCCGGTGATCCGGGAATCGGGCGGAGATTTTAGTTCGGTCACCGGCGGTACGCGGGTCTTGTCCGACTGGCTGGTGGTGCGGGTCGTTGCCAATCCCGGCGAAGCATTTCTGGATCGCATGATTGCGATGGTGGAAAGCGCGGCACGGCAAAAAACGCCCAATGAAATCGCCCTGACCATTTTACTGGTGGCCTTAACGTTGATTTTTCTGTTGACCACGGTGACGCTGCTGCCGTTTTCTCTTTATAGTGTGGAAATCGCCAAAGTTGGCACGCCGGTTTCGATTACCGTATTGATGGCCTTATTGGTGTGCCTGATTCCTACCACCATCGGCGCTTTGCTGTCCGCTATCGGTGTTGCCGGCATTGGCCGCATGATGCAGAAAAACGTTATCGCCACCTCGGGCCGAGCCATTGAGGCGGCGGGTGATGTCGATGTGTTATTACTGGATAAAACCGGAACGATTACCTTGGGTAACCGTCAAGCCTCGGCATTTTTTCCGATTGGTTTGATCACTGAAAAAGAATTGGCCGATGCCGCGCAACTGGCGACACTAGCTGATGAAACACCGGAAGGTCGCAGTATTATTATTCTTGCCAAGCAAAAATTTGCTATTCGGGAACGCAATATTGCCGAACTCAATGCAACGTTTGTCGCCTTTAGCGCACAAACCCGAATGAGCGGTGTTAATATCGGTGATCGTCAAATTCGTAAAGGCGCTGTTGATGCTATTCGCGGCTATGTGGAATCTCAACAAGTAAAGTTTCCAGAGGAAGCGACACGGATTTCAGATATTGTCGCACGCCGTGGCAGTACGCCATTGCTGGTTGCCGATTGTGGACAGGTATTAGGCATTATTGAACTGAAGGACACGGTCAAAGGCGGCATTAAGGAACGTTTTATAGAGTTGCGGAGCATGGGTATTAAAACGATTATGATTACCGGCGATAACCGTTTAACCGCCGCCGCGATCGCGGCGGAAGCGGGCGTCGATGACTTTTTAGCCGAGGCGACTCCGGAAGCCAAGCTTAAGCTGATTCGGCAACACCAAGCTGAAGGTCGCCTGGTGGCGATGACCGGTGACGGTACCAATGATGCGCCGGCTTTGGCTCAGGCCGATGTGGCGGTGGCGATGAATTCGGGTACGCAGGCGGCCAAGGAAGCCTGTAACATGATTGATCTTGATTCCAATCCCACCAAGTTGATCGAAATCGTTGAAACCGGCAAACAAATGTTGATGACGCGCGGTGCCTTGACCACCTTTAGTCTGGCTAATGATATCGCCAAATATTTCGCGATTGTTCCGGCGGCGTTTGTCAGTATTTATCCGCAACTTGAGGTGCTCAATATCATGGGGCTAAGCAGTCCTGCCAATGCGATACTTTCAGCGGTTATTTTTAACGCGTTAATTATTGTCGCCTTGATTCCGTTGGCGCTGAAAGGTGTGACTTACAGGCCGCAAAGTGCGGCTACCTTACTGCGTAATAATCTGCTGGTCTACGGAGTCGGTGGTGTGATCGTGCCGTTTATCGGTATTAAATTGATTGATCTTGGCTTAACCGCGTTATCGTTCTAATTAAAAAGTAGGGTGCGCATTGCGCACCATTACAAAATGTTCCGGTCAGGAAAACATATAAAAAAGGTACGTGATGCGTACCCTACAACACATAAAGCGTAAGTATTTACCTCCCCCTTTGAAAAAGGGGGATTGAGGGGGATTTATCTAATAAAATCTCCCCTAACCCCTCTTTTTCAAAGAGGGGGACTGAACACTTACCATAAAGGAGTCATCAATGACAAATCAAATTAAACCCGCATTACTGATGTTATTGTTTTTTACGGTGCTAACCGGCGTGATTTATCCCTTGGCAGTCACCTTCAGCGCACAACGCTTATACCCTAACCAGACAAACGGCAGTTTGCTGGGTACTAACAAGCAGTCGCCGGGTTCTGAATTAATCGGACAAGCCTTTAATCGCCCCGAGTATTTTTGGGGGCGACCATCTGCGACGTCTCCAACGGCTTATAACGGAGGTGCCTCCAGCGGTTCCAATCAAGGACCTATCAATCCGGCGCTGATCGACGCTGTAAAAGCCCGCATCAAAGCGTTACATGACGCAGATCCCGGTCAGTTGGACGCTATTCCCGTAGATTTGGTGACCGCCTCGGCCAGTGGACTTGATCCACATATCAGCCCTGCGGCTGCCAGCTATCAAATCAGCCGGGTTGCCAGAGTCAGGCATTTATCGCCGAACAGTGTCAGTGAGTTAGTTGCTCGTTATACAGAAGGCAGGCAATGGGGAGTCTTGGGTGAACCACGCGTTAATGTGCTTAAATTAAATTTGGCGCTGGATCAACGTATTTACCAATAATCGGACTCACCCATGAACGACTTGCGACCAGACCCTGACGAATTACTTGCACGCGTAGAGCGTGAAGAAAACCAACGACGACGTGGGCGACTCAAGATTTTTTTTGGCGCAGCCGCCGGTGTTGGAAAAACCTACGGGATGTTATTGGTCGCTCAAGCCAAACGTGCTGAAGGTATCGATGTAGTGGTTGGACTGGTAGAAACCCACGACCGGCAAGAAACTGTCGCGTTGTTGCAAGGCTTGGAAGTGCTGCCGCCCAAGCTGGTTAAACACAGGGGTACCGTGCAACGCGAGTTTGATTTGGAGGGCACCTTGAAACGTCGCCCGACCCTGGTTTTAGTGGACGAATTGGCGCACAGCAATGCCGCTGGTTGTCGTCATTCCAAACGCTGGCAGGATGTAGAGGAATTGCTGAATGCAGGTATTGATGTTTATAGCACGCTTAATGTTCAGCATTTAGAAAGTCTCAACGATGATGTCAATCTGGTAACTGGTGTGCAGGTTAAGGAAACCGTGCCGGATACGGTATTCGAGTTGGCAGACGAAGTCGAATTGATTGATTTGCCGCCCGATGAATTATTATTACGGCTTAAGGAAGGTAAGGTTTATGTGCCACAACAGGCGGAACGGGCGATGCGTAGCTTCTTTCGCAAAGGCAATCTCATCGCCTTGCGCGAGTTATCCTTACGCTTCACCGCTGACCGGGTGGATGCACAAATGCAAGACTACCGGGAGATCCACGCGATACATGATGTTTGGCCAGTCGATGACAGGGTTTTGGTTTGCATGGGCCCCAATTCGGGTGCCGAAAGACTGATACGTGCCGCCAAGCGACTTTCTACGAGCCTTCATGCGCACTGGATTGTGGCTTATGTGGAAACGCCGGAGCTGCAACGCTTGCCGGCTGAACGTCGTGATGAAGTATTACGCGTATTGCGTTTTGCCGAACAGTTGGGTGCCGAAACGGTAACCTTGTCAGGATCCGATATGTGCAAAGAAATCCTGAGTCTCGCCAAAAGCCGCAACGTTACTAAAATTATGTTGGGTAAACCCTTTCGCCGTGGGTGGAAGCGCTGGGTGCTGGGTTCGGTCGTTGATAAGCTGATTGCCGAAGCCCACAATATTAATATTTATTTGCTGGGAAGCCCGCGCGGCGAAGGTGTCCTGGAGCAAAAACGGCTTAAACCAATGCCGGAACCTAACGTACGACGCCCCGGGTATCCATGGGAGCGCGTTAAGCGACACTGGTTAAGTTGGGCTTGGGCGCTGGTGATGACCAGTGGCACAACACTGCTTGCCTGGTTAATGTCAGGAAAGTTTGAGTCGGCTAACTTGGTCATGGTTTATTTGCTGGGCGTGGTTTTTATGGCCGCTCGCGTTGGCCGTGAAGCCTCCATTCTGACCTCGATTTTGTGCGTTGCTGCTTTCGATTTTCTGTTTGTAACACCGACTTATAATTTTTCCGTGGCGGATGCCCAATATTTAGTGACCTTCTTTATTATGTTATTGGTGGGGTTGATTATCAGTCATCTAACCAGTAATGTACGTTTTCAGGCGAAGATAGCCTCGCATCGGGAGCGCCGAGCCAATGTACTTTACGCATTAAGTAAAGATCTCGCGACCAGTCGCAACTTGGCAGAAATTTCTAAAATCGCCGTGCGTCATATTCAGGAAGAGTTCGGTGGCACTAGCGTATTGTTGTTTCCTGTCGATGATGACCGGCTGGATTATCCACAAGACCCGGCCATAGAGGAATCTCTTCACGCTGCTGATTTAGGTGTTGCGCAGTGGGTTTTTGACCATGCCCGGATTGCCGGACAAGGCACCGATACCTTACCCGGAGCCAGCGCAGTATATTTCCCGCTATCCGGATTTCGTGGCGTTATCGGCGTGCTGGCTTTACGTGCCGCAAACCTGCGACGCGTGTTTCTACCTGAACAGCGTCGGCTATTGGATACCTTTCTTAGCCAGATTGCTCAAGCCATTGAACGCGTGCATTTTGCCGAAGAGGCACAACAAACGCAATTACGTATGGAATCAGAAACCCTGCGCAATTCCTTGCTTAGCGCCATTTCCCATGATTTACGCACGCCTTTGTCAGTTATCGTCGGCGCAGCCAGTACCTTGGTGGAAGAGGATGCCCGTCTTAGCGCGACTGATCGACAAGAATTGAGTCATACCCTTTACGATGAAGCGCTACGCATGTCAAATCTGGCAAACAATATTCTGGATATGGCACGACTGGAAGGCGGGCAAGCATCGTTGAACCTGCAATGGTATCCACTGGATGAAATTATAGGCGGCGCTTTGACGCGAATGCACAAACGACTTGAAGGACGTATTGTCAACACACGGTTGCCGGATGGTCTTTGTTGGGTAAGGCTTGATGCGGTACTCATCGAGCAGGTGCTAATCAATCTGCTGGACAATGCCTGTAAATATACTCCAGGTGGCAGTCCCATTGACATCATCGCTGAGCTTTCCACTCAGATACTAAAAGTAACCGTCGCTGATCGTGGGTCTGGAATACCAGCGGGATCAGAGGAAAAACTATTCGATAAATTTTATCAGGTACAACGGGAAGGGTCGCAAAGTGGCGTTGGTCTTGGCTTGGCGATTTGCAAGGCTATCGTTATTGCGCATGGTGGCGTTATCGGTGTCGTTAATCGGCATGGCGGGGGAGCACAATTCTTTTTTATGCTGCCTGTAGACGAAGCATCGCCGCAACTCGCTGATGAGCTGGAAGATAAATAGCACTACTCCTGTTATTGTAGTTATCGAGGATGATACCCAAATCTGCCGTTTTCTGCGTACCAGTTTAAGGGCACCGGGCTTTAGGTGATTGAGGCAGCAACCGGTGAAAGAGGTTTGTTGGAAATTGGCAGGCGCAAACAATTTCGTTGCCTGTATTCCAAGAATAGGGTGTTAGCCAAGAAGCAGATGTAGAATTGGCACTAAATAGTGTTGCATGACAGGCAAAAATTGCCCGTTATGCAATGCTCTGTATAACGGGCATCAAGTGACAGTCACGACTGACCGTTTTATGGCAATTAATATGGCAGAATGAATTTCGACAATTTGCCATTACTTGCTCAGTTTAATTAGCTATTAACAGTCATTGAGTGGACGTGAATCTTGATGCGTTGTTTACATTTTAATAGCGTGAACCGGTTTGGAATACCAAAGCAACTTATTTTTTTCGTTAGTACTTATATGTATTTTTACGTATTGTTTTTTGTTTGAATGAGTTTAACATATAACCCAAATTGGGTATTTTAGCTTTTATTTCGAACGATCTCTTTCGGCCACTATGTATAGCTATCCATAGCGGCCATGAAGAGTCATTCAATATTTTCCTGTGAACGTTTGGGTAGCTATGAAAAGCAGTCATTCAGAGGATTGATGGGTATCCGCCTAAAATACGCTCAGATAGTTACACGAGATTTTTCTATTTCTCATGACTGAGCCATTTGCGCTGTTCTGGAAGTATTGATATTCGTAGCTTGTAGCGCCCTATAAAAAAATCGTTTACCCCAGTTTTTGACGATGGGATGAGGGTTTGAGAGGGTGATATTTATTAAAATTAATGTTTCTACAAATTTCTACCCAAGAAGAAAAGTAAATATTTACAATATAATAAGCAAATCTATTGAAAAATTAATTCCTTATAAACAAATAGGATATTTCACAACGCAAATGGCTCTGACTGCGACTTTCGTTATGATTGAAAAGTAAATTCAAAATAATGCTATGTAACCAAGTTGAGCGCTTAAAAACGATTTATTCAACAACGCCACGTTTATTCATCATGGACTCGAAATGATTGTAGTGCTGAGCCGGTTTACGATTGCTAACGATATGACGGAAGAGGTGCGCAATGCGTTCCGCCACCGGCCTCATCTCGTTGATGAAGTCTCCGGTTTTCTTGGCATGGAGGTCATGAGTCCGGCAGACAATCCGGAGGAAGTATGGCTTTTTACCCGTTGGCGCGATAAGCAGAGCTACTCGGATTGGCACAAGGGGCACGAATACCATGAGTCACACAAAGGCATACCCAAGGGCCTCAAGCTGATGCCGGGTTCTACAGAGATAAAGCTTATGAATGTGTTTGCCGAGTAATACGGGAGGGAAAACCGATGAGTGAAGAGACGCTGCTTAAAACGCTGAATGTAGAAGGTTTGCGACAGTTCGTCGAGCTTCAGTCAGATGCTGTCAGTGCGGTGACAGAACGTTTCTATGCGACTCACGGCTCGTTGTATGAGCGCTTCGAGGCTCGCGGCCGGGAAGCCTGTCGCGAGGACTTGGCGTTTCATCTTGAGTTTCTGAGGCCGGTTCTGGAGTTTGGGCTTTTGCAACCGATGGTGGACTACTTGTGTTGGCTAAATAGTGTACTCAGCGCGCGAGCAATTCCTGCCGAACACCTGAGCCAATCGCTGGATTGGCTGGCAGAGTTTTTTTCTGAGCGCATGGAGACGTCGAATGGCGCGATAGTCGTCGAAGCACTTCTGGCGGCACGAACAAGTTTTCAGAAAATTAGCGATATTTCATTGATGCCGCTGACCTCTCATGAACCCTGGCCGGAAACGGTGGAATTTGAGGCTGCGCTAATAAGCGGCAATCATCGTCAGGCGCATGCCATTCTACGCGACTCAATGGCACAGAGACGGAGCCTTATTGACTTCGAGTTGCATGTTATTCAGCCGGCACTCTACGACATCGGTGAAAAATGGCAGACCAACCAGGTATCAGTCGCCCAGGAACACATGGCAACCGCTATAGCCCAGTCAGTGATGACGGTGGCGTTGCAAAACGCGCAGCCGCCGGTATCAATCGACCAGCGCGTATTGCTGGCATGCGTCGAAGGCAACAATCATGCTGTCGGACTACAGATGGTAGCCGATGCATTCCTGATTGCGGGCTGGGAGGTGCAGTTTCTTGGTGCCAATGTGCCAACCCTGTCTATTATCCAGCAGATAACTGCGTGGAAGCCTGATCTCATTGGGCTATCGGTTTCCTTCCCACAACAAGTACGCGTCGCCAAAGCCGTCATCTCCCAGATGGACGAGCACTTTGGTCGTTCACGGCCAGCAGTTATCATCGGTGGTCTGGCCTTTAACCGCTTCACCGAATTGTCCCGCATCGTCGGTGCGGATGGTTTCGGTGACGATTCCCTTGCGGCGGTTGAAAACGCGAATCGTGTCGTTAGCACCTAGGCGGCTGAGATGTTTGCCCCCGAGGTAAACACGCTGGTTACCATCGCCGCAGCGACGCTTGATAGCACGGGCATCCTCATCGACGCGAATGCCGGGTTCCTTCGAATTCTTAATATAGAAAAGCTAAAACCGAACACTGAACATGTCGATCATTTTTTCATTCAGCCCACTTTTGCAACACTCATCAACACCCAACCTGGTGCCGGGGGAGAAATTTACCATGGCCTGCTGACCATAGGCGAATACATGGGGCGGACACGCTCTCTGAATACCCGTATTTGGCGCGATGGAAACCAGTTGCGTGTGCTGGCTGAGTATGACATTGAAAGTTTGGAGCACCTCAATGACACTGTACTCCAACTCAATAGCGATTACGCCAAAGCCCAGTTCGAAATTACCCAAATTAATCTCAAGCTGAGGCAACGCGAGGTTGAACTCGAGCAATCGTTAATTCAACTTGAAGCCACCAACCTCCGGCTGAAAACAACACAAAAGCAATTGGTAGAGGCGGAAAAAATGGCTTCGCTAGGCATCATGGTGGCAGGAGTGGCGCATGAAATCAATACCCCCCTCGGCGTTAGCCTTGGCAGCGCCACGTTACTGGAGCAGCAGACACAGACTTTGGCACAAAGCTTGGCTGAACGCCGTATGACCCAGTCCGAGCTAAGTGAGTTCTTTAATAATGCGTTGGCAGAAACGGGACTACTGCGTGCTAATTTGGAACGAATCGGGTCTCTGACCTATTCTTTTCATCAGCTGGCGGTCAGTGATAAGACCTCAACAAAGTGCTGTTTCAATTTCAAGCGTTGTATTGATGATATCATTACCAGTCTGGGTAAGAGTATGTTCGGAGAGCATGTTTTCATTCGTGTCTTATGCAACAACACCCTGGAGATTGAGAGTTATCCCATCGATTGGGCCAGCATTTTCACCAACCTCATTAACAATTCGTTTCAGCACGGCTTCAAAGGCCGCAATCATGGAAACATTGAGATCGTCGTTACATCCAACGCTAAAACTCTGGTGGTCGATTACACCGACGATGGCATAGGACTTTCCGTTGAAACCCAAGCCCATATCTTTGATCCTTTTTTTACAACCGACATGCAGCATGGCATGGGCTTAGGCATGCATCTCATCTACAACCTCATTACCCAAAAACTGAACGGAAACATCATTTGCGTAAGTCCTTCCGGACAAGGGACGCATTTTCATATTGAGATACCTCTATGAGTCCATCGGATATTCAAGACGAGTTTTCATCATTATTCGCCCCCGAGCCAAGTTCTCCCGAGTGCGCTCTGGCTGATATTGAATCTGCCTGGAAAATTTTGCTGGTGGACGATGAGTTCGACATTCATGCGCTCTTTCGTCTGGCGCTTCAGGGTGTCGTGGTCGAAGCGCGTCCTGTTAAACTGTTTTATGCCTGCTCTGCCGAAGAAGCCAGGGCTGTGCTCTCCGAGCACCCCGATATGGCACTGGTTCTGTTGGATGTCGTTATGGAAACCGAACAGGCTGGATTAGTGCTGGCGCACTATATCCGGCAAGTGCTGAACAACGATCTGATCCAGATTGTTTTGATTACCGGTCAGCCAGGGTACGCACCACAGCGCAGTGTGGTGATGGACTACGAAATAAACGGCTATCGGCTCAAATCCGAGTTAATGGCTGACAATATTTTTGTTTCTGTCTATGTAGCCATTCGTGCTCACCATGCGTTGCTAAAAATATCGTATCAGCAGAAGCTGTTGGATGAAGCTGAACGCCGATCTCAAGAAGATCGGATGCTTAAAGTGTTCATCATTGAATCCTCTGAAGACGCGATCATCGGCAAGACAATGGACGGTATCGTCACCAGTTGGAACCTCGCTGCTGAAAAGATTTTCGCCTATACCTCTGAAGAGATGATCGGTCGGTCAGTGAGCGCCATCATTCCTCCTGATCGCTATGAAGAAGACAAAAGGGTGATGGACTCCATTCTACAGGGCAAGGTAATCAGCCTCTTCGAGACTGAACGAATCAAAAAGGATGGCACCCGGATCGATGTTTTTTTGACCATATCGCCTATCAAGGATATGCAAGGGAGTACTGTCGGAATTTCCGAAATCGCCCGTAATATCTCTGACCGCAAACTAGCCGAAACCAAACTCCGGCTCGCCGCCAATGTCTTCACGCATGCCCGCGAAGCCATCATGATCACCGATCTGGACGGCACGATCATAGACGTCAACGACACCTTCAGCCGCATTACCGGTTATAGCCGCGAGGAAGTGCTGGGGAAAAACCCGCGCCTTCTCCGCTCTGGGCACCAGAGCAAGGCTTTCTATGCCTCGATGTGGAATGAGCTGATCCACAAAGGCCACTGGTATGGCGACCTCTGTAACCGGCGCAAGAACGGTGAATTGTATGCAGAGAGGAAAACCATTAGCACCGTGTGTGATACTGAGGGCAAGAGCCAGCATTTTATAGCGCTGGGCACCGATATCACTTTGCTCAAGGAACACGAGAAGCAGTTAGAGCACATCGCCAATTACGACCCGCTGACGAATCTGCCTAATCGCGTACTGCTGTCAGACCGCCTGCGCCAGGGCATGAGTTGGGCTCAACGACGTGAGCTTCGGTTGGGGGTAGTGTATCTGGACTTGGACGGTTTCAAAGGGATTAACGACAAATATGGACATGACGCCGGCGATAAGTTACTGATCAGATTAGCGTCCCGCATGAAACAGATCCTGCGCAGAGGCGATACCTTGTCCCGTCTTGGCGGCGACGAATTTGTCGCGGTAATACCTGACTTAACCGGCATCGAAGAATGCTTTCCGCTGCTCGATAGGCTGCTTGCCGCCGCTGCCGAGTCGGTGATGATTGGTAACTGTGCACTTCAGGTTTCTGCCAGTCTGGGTGTCACCTTCTATCCGCAAGCGCAAGACGTAGATCCGGATCAACTCTTGCGCCAGGCCGACCAAGCCATGTATCAGGCCAAGCTGACCGGCAAAAATTGTTACCACATCTTTGATGCCGAACAAGACAGCAGTATCCGTATTTATCACGAAAGTCTGGATCGCATTCGCCACGCCTTGGCCGAGCGTGAATTCATTCTTTATTATCAACCCAAAGTTAACATGCGCACAGGCGTTGTCGTCGGCGTCGAGGCACTGATTCGCTGGCAACACCCTGAAAAAGGACTGCTACTTCCTGCCTTATTTCTACCGGTTATCGAGGATCATGCGCTTGCCGTCGAAATCGGCGAGTGGGTCATCGCTACGGCTCTGAGCCAGATTGATAGTTGGCATCTCGCCGGACTGGATATCCCGGTGAGCGTTAATATCGGTGCGCGCCAATTCCAGTTGACAGACTTCGTTGACCACCTGCGTGCATTGCTGGCAGCACACCCGAATTTCAGACCGGGCGACCTCGAACTGGAGGTGCTGGAAACCAGCGCGATGGAAAACATAACTCAGGTATCACAGACAATCAAAGCCTGCCAGGCACTGGGGGTAAGTTTCGCTTTAGATGACTTTGGCACGGGTTATTCTTCGCTGACCTATCTGAAACGCCTGCCAGTCACGGTGCTGAAGATAGACCAGAGCTTCGTGCGCGACATACTTGTTGATCCGAATAACCTGGCTATTTTGGAGGGTGTGCTCAGTTTAGCCATTGCCTTCCACAAAGAGGTTATCGCCGAAGGGGTTGAGAGCTTGGAACACGGCGAACTACTTTTGCAACTCGGTTGCGAACTTGCTCAAGGCTACGGTATTGGCCACCCTATGTTGGCGCACGCAATACCTGACTGGTTGCTCACGTGGCGACCCGCCCCATCCTGGAGTAACCTGTCACTCGTTAACATCAAGAACTTGCCACTGCTATATTTCACTGTGGAGTGCCGCGCTTGGACGATTGGCTTAGAAAATTATCTCAAAGATGAACCTAACGCTCCACCACCCATCAATCACAACGAATACCATTGCGGCGCTTGGTTGAATGTCCAGGAACAGGCGCAGTATGGTACACAGCCCTCTATCCAGGTTATAGAATCGTTACACCAACAGCTCCACCTATTGGCAGCAGAGTTGTGTGAACTTCATGCTACGGGTCGTAAAGACGTTGCATTGGCGAGGCTGGGTGAACTCCATAGCTTGCGTGGTACTTTACTTGAACAGTTGCATCTTCTGGCGCAGGAAACCAAACAATAGTTATAAATGAAGGATTAGGTGGCCACGCTTAATCTTGGTCAGTGGACGCTAAACAAGCTAAAGCTGACAATATATTTTATTTTTCATGAGACAGCTATGGTCGAATTTTGCCCTTCGCAACCGATCATTCCACGTGTCCGCTATAATAATTCAACATGCTTTCAGAGGGGCTTGCCCCTAACTTCTCTTTTTCAAAGAGGGGAACTGAAAAGTTACACCCACCTGCGAAACGTCTTTTAAAAGTCTCCAAATCAATTAAACACAGGATAAAAATAAAATCCTGCCTGTCTTCATCCAATCTTAATCAAATCCACGGGTTTCCTCTCATCTTGCCCCTGTATTCTTTAAACCAATCATAGCGATCCGTGCCAATTGCAGGTCGCTTTGACTTTGGGATGAATCGTTTTCACCGTTCATCATTG
>CAIUYS010000099.1 GCA_903903365.1 uncultured Methylococcaceae bacterium | reverse complement strand
TGACACAGTGCGCTAATGAAATTGGCGTTGGGTTTTTATTTGCCCCCAAGCATCACGGTGCCATGAAGCACACCAATAATGTGCGTAAAGAAATGGGCGTTAGAACCCTGTTTAATTTATTAGGCCCATTATCCAATCCAGCCGGTGCGCCCAACCAGTTAATCGGTGTCTTTGCAAAAGAGTGGATCGAACCGCTGGCGCAGGTATTAAAAAAACTGGGTAGCCGGCATGTGTTGGTCGTCAATGCGGATGATGGTCTGGATGAAATCAGCATTGCTTCCGCTTCCACTATTGCAGAACTTAAAAATAACCAAGTCACTACTTATACCATTACCCCGGAACAATTTGGCTTTAAACGAGCCAGTCTTAATGATTTAGCCGTTGACGTTGCCGCATCCAGTTTGGTGATGGTAAAGTCAGTGTTGGATAACCAAGCCGGAGCGGCGCTGGATATCGTGCTGTTAAATGCAGGCGCTGCCATTTATGCAGCAAATATTACTGATTCACTGGCGTCCGGTATAGAAAAAGCTCGACAAGTTATCGCCAGTGGCCAGGCAAGAGCCAAACTCGACGCATTAATCGCTTATTCAAACCTTAACGAATTAACAACTAAACATGACTAATACCCCTGACATTTTAAAAAATATCCTGGCAAAAAAAGCCGAAGAAGTCGCCAGACGCAAATCCGGTATGTCGATAGCCAATCTTGAAGAAATTGCCGGCGGTGTAGAACGTCCGCGTGGTTTTTATAAGGCTATCCAAGACAAGGTATCGAAGAAAAAACCCGCGATTATTGCCGAAATCAAGAAAGCATCACCCAGCCAAGGCGTGATTAGGGAAAATTTTCAGCCGGTACTTATCGGTCAGGATTACGCCATGAATGGTGCTACTTGTTTATCGGTATTAACGGATAAAGAATTTTTTCAGGGTTCGGAAGCCTATTTGCAAATGGTCAGAGAACGCTGTCCACTGCCGGTATTAAGAAAAGACTTTATGATTGATGCTTATCAAGTCTATGAAGCCCGTGCCTTGGGTGCCGATTGTATTTTGCTGATTGTTGCAGCCCTTGAAGATGAGCTGATGCATGAGCTGTCAGATACCGCCACCAAATTGGGTATGGATGTGCTGGTTGAAGTTCATGATGCCGAAGAACTGCAAAGAGCGCTTAAACTGGACACCAAATTAATCGGTATTAACAACCGCAACTTGCGCACCTTTGAAACCGCGTTGCAAACCACCCTGGATTTAAAACAGCAAATTCCTGAAGATCGCATCATCATCACCGAAAGCGGCATCCACACACACGATGATGTGCAGTTGATGCTGGACAATGACATTTACGCCTTTTTGGTCGGTGAAGTCTTTATGAGAGCCGAAAGCCCCGGCAAAAAAATGCGCGAATTGTTTGCTTTGTAGTGATTGAGAAAACAGGCCAACGATAAGTTGTAAAACTCTAAACTTGATCTGACAGCTTCAAACATTAGTTTGGATTTAGTCTGACATTGACCGGCTCAGTTCAGCCAGAACCTGCCCGCTGTTTAAACTGAATTGACGGCAGCAATAAACCTGAAAGCTGTCGTTCAGCAACCGCTGAAGATTGTTTCAAATAACGGTTGTTATGTTAATCGAGCGATTAGTGCGGAATATTTATAAGCTTGAAAATTGAGAAAGTTAATTTTTATTTTTTTCCAATTATAACAGTTGGTTGTCCTTATAAATAATGCGATAATCAGAAATCTTAAATGATCCCCCGATAACTTAATATGAAAATAACACTGATAGTGGAATGTGACACGAAGAATTGGAACAAGTGTGCTATGGCATTATGTCGCTTGCTAACGGAATGGGAAGATGAAAATTTTATTTATAATGTTCATCCCAATGATATGTATGACTTTTTCCACAATAATAGTAACGCTATAGTGATTGATGACAAAGTTATTTGGACGCCCCATAACTTTGAATTCAAATTCAATGGAGGTGGTTTTGA
>CAIUYS010000098.1 GCA_903903365.1 uncultured Methylococcaceae bacterium | reverse complement strand
TACCAACCCGGCAATTGTCAATAACTCTTTCTCGATAGTGTTACTCTTAAAGTCGCTGAATAAACAACCCAAAGACTAACACTAGAAACATGCCGACTTTCATTTGCCGGGGCGATGGCCAAGCATTCATGAGCGTTACCTAGCGAATGGCAGGTATAGAGAAACGTAAAATCATAGCCGAATGTCGCAAATGGGTCCAGACTGTGTAAAAACGCTAAATCAAGTAAAATGTGTCTACCAAAATTATTGGAGAGAGCAGATGAAACGGTTTATTCAAAGTTCGGATAGCAGCCAAGACGCTTTATTTCCTGAGCACCTGGAAGACTATGTTGCAGCAGACAATCCTGCACGAGTTATAGAAGCTTTTGTTGAGCAACTTGATTTAAATCAACTGGGTTTCAAAGGCGTTAAGCCTCTGGCAACAGGGCGTCCATCTTACCATCCAGCAGTTCTGCTCAAACTTTACATATACGGTTATCTAAACCGCATTCAATCCAGTCGTCGCTTAGCAAGAGAAACTCAAAGAAATTTAGAGCTCTTTTGGTTAACGAGACGATTAACGCCTGCTTTCAAGACGATCGCCAGCTTCCGCAAGGCTAATGGCGCAGGAATCTGCAAAGTATGCAGTCAATTTATCATGTTATGCCGACAACTCAATTTATTTGTTGAAGCGTCAGTTGCGATTGATGGCAGTAAATTCAAAGCCGTTAACAATCGTGATAAAAACTACACCATTAATAAGATTGAACGACGTCGAGAGCAGATTGAGGCCAGTCATAAACGCTACCTTTCAGCCATTGATACAGCACAGCGCCAAGAGCCTACCGATTTTACGGAAGCCAAAATTAAGCGATTAACAGAAAAGCTCGCTACGTTGAAAGAACAAATGGCAAGACTCAACAGCATCGAAGTTGAATTGAAAAAAACACCCGACCAACAAATTTCCCTTACCGATCCTGATGCTCTCTCAATGGCGACCAGTGGCCGAGGCACCGGTATGGTTGGTTACAATGTTCAGACCGCTGTTGATACCAAGTATCATTTGATTGTCGCTCATGAAGTAACCAATGTTGGGCATGATAGAAACCAACTGGCTAATATGGCAAAGCAAGCTAAAGCAGCTTTGGGTGCCTCTGAACTCAAGGTGATTGCCGATCGCGGTTATTTTAATGGCGAGGAAATCCGTGCCTGCCAGGAAGCCAATATCATGGCCTTTGTTCCCAAGTGCGTAACCTCTGGAGCCAAGGCGGCTGGAAGATTTGATAAGGCTGATTTTATTTACGATGCTAATAATAACGAATACCGATGTCCGGCTGGGCAAAGTCTCATTTGGCGCTACAGCACAGTCGAGCGTGAATTGAAAGTACATCGATATTGGAGTTCCCATTGCCAAAAATGCGAGATCAAAGCCAAGTGTACTCCCAGTCCACAGCGACGTATTACGCGTTGGGAACATGAAGATATTATGGATGCCATGCAGCTACGCCTGGACAAAACACCAGACAGCATGCGGATTCGACGCCAGACAGTAGAGCATCCGTTTGGCACTCTAAAGGCATGGATGGGAGCAACCCATTTTCTCACTAAAAGATTAAAGAACGTCAGTACTGAAATGAGCTTGCATGTACTAGCCTACAATATGAAGCGGGTCATAAATATATTGGGCGCCCCCGCCCTGATGGAAGCAATGAGCGCCTAAAACCTTTTTTATCCAAATACAAAGCTGTTTTTAGGGATAAAAATGTTTTTTTGTGGCGCTTTCTGGGATTTACTCATTTTGGGGACAATCCAAAAAGGATCATGATTCCGCTTTATAATGTTGACTAAACGATCTGCTGAAATGGCAGAAAATTTTTCGTGCGTTTTTACACAGTCTGGACCCCAAGCTGACATCGGGATATGGATTTAAGCTTCCCTAAACCGGACAGTCGTGACGTGCAGCAAACGATCCCTTGCAGCTGTTATACGCTCCAGATTCCCGAATGGCGGCATACTTAGGGAAAGCTGACAGCCGACTTTAGCGATCCAATCGGCATACCTGATCAATCAATGATTGATGTAGCGGAAGATTCGCTTCTGACATTGTCATTTATTTTTGATCATGTACAGCCTACTACTCAATTGGAAGGTGATTTATCACATGCTACACTCACCAGCAATTCTAGATGCTTACAAAGGGACACCCAAGTGCGATTGCTACTCGTTGAAGATGATACTGATTTATCACGATCATTAAAGATTGATTTAGAGCGTGCTGGATACGCTGTAGACATTGCAATGGACGGCCAGCGAGGCGAATTTTTAGGAATGACTGAGAGCTACGATATTGTCGTTCTCGATTTAGGTTTGCCAAAGTTATCCGGAATGGAGGTATTAAGGCTTTGGCGTCAAGCTGATAACAATGTGCCTGTGATTGTGCTCACTGCTCGTGATGCTTGGCATGAAAAGGTGGATGGCTTTAAAGCCGGTGCTGACGATTATTTAGGTAAGCCGTTTCATATTCAAGAGCTGCTGGCTCGTATTCAATCGCTATTAAAAAGGCTGCATGGACAGATCAAACCAGAACTCAGCGCGCACGGTATAGCGTTAAATGAGGATAGGCAAACTGTCTTAATCGACGGGCAGCATCCAGTTGAATTAACGTCTATTGAATTTCGATTGTTGCGTTATTTAATGCTAAAT
>CAIUYS010000097.1 GCA_903903365.1 uncultured Methylococcaceae bacterium | reverse complement strand
TACGCATTCTCCTGCTGATTACCATCTTGACTAGGTTCTTCCAGCCAATCCACCTTGCTCATTTTGCGGATAATCACAAACTCATCCCGATTGGAACCGACCGTGCCGTAATAGTTAAAACCGTAACTTAACTGGGCGTAACCGCCGATCATATGCGTCGGTTTAAGCGTTGCCCGGGTAACCGAATTGTGAATACCGCCGCGCCCGCCGGTTATCTCTGATCCTGGCGTGTTAACGATTTTTTCCTGGGCGTGATACATCATGCACATGCCTTCCGGAACCCGCTGGCTGACCACCGCTCTGGCGACCAAAGCACCGTTGACGTTAAACGCTTCTATCCAGTCATTGTCTTTAATGCCGACTTTCGCCGCATCGATTTCGCCCATCCACACGATCGGTCCGCCGCGTGACAAGGTCAGCATCAACAGATTGTCGGTATAGGTGCTGTGTATGCCCCATTTTTGATGTGGCGTCAGAAAATTCAACACCAGCTCGTCGTTACCATTGGGCTTTTGACCCAAAATCGGCTTAATCGAGCGGGTATCGACCGGCGGTTTATAAACGCACAAGGTCTCACCAAAAGCCCGCATCCAGCTATGATCCTGATAAAACTGCTGGCGACCGGTCAAGGTGCGCCACGGAATTCGCTCATGGACATTGGTATAACAGGCGTTGTAACAAACTTGCTCGGATTCCAGACCGCTCCAGGTTGGCGATGAAATAATCTTGCGCGGTTGCGCCTGCACATCGCGAAAACGGATTTTGTCATCTTCACGCGGCAAGGCAAGGTGGGTATGATCGCGTCCGGTGATTTTGCTCAACGCTTCCCAGGCTTTGACGGCAACGTGACCATTGGTTTCAGGCGCAAGCATCAAAATAACTTCGGTCGCATCAATATCGGATTCGATACGCGGCATGCCTTTACTGATGCCTTCGTCGGTCACCAGTCGGTTCAGTTCGCCCAGTTGCTTGACTTCGGTTTCGGTGTTCCAGGCTATGCCTTTGCCGCCGTTACCAATTTTGCCCAATAATGGCCCCAGCGAAGTAAACATCTTGTAGGTGTTTGGATAGTCGCGCTCAACCACTACCAAGGACGGCATGGTTTTACCCGGAATCGGCTCGCAATCGCCTTTTTTCCAATCCTTAACATCCAGCGGCTGAGCCAGCTCTGAAGGAGTGTCATGCAGAACCGGCACGGCGACTATATCTTTTTCAACGCCCAAATGGCCTACGGTTAATTCCGAGAATTTTTTGGCGATGCCCTTGTAAATATCCCAGTCGGAACGCGATTCCCAGGCCGGATCGACAGCTTTGGATAACGGATGAATGAACGGATGCATGTCCGAGGTATTGAGATCGTTTTTTTCATACCAGGTTGCAGTCGGCAAAATAATATCCGAATACAAACAGGTCGAAGACATTCTAAAGTCCAGCGTGACCAGCAAATCCAGTTTGCCTTCGGCGGCAGTTTCATGCCATTCGACTTCCGAGGGCTTATCGCTATCCTCGCCCAGATCTTTGCCTTGCAAGCCGTGTTGCGTACCCAATAAATATTTCAAAAAGTATTCATGGCCTTTACCTGATGATCCCAATAGATTGGAGCGCCACACAAACATATTGCGCGGAAAGTTTTGCGGGTTATCCGGGTCTTCGCAGGACATTTTTAATGTGCCATCTTTCAGACTTTCCACAACGTAATCGGCGGGCGCTTTACCTGCTGCTTCAGCATCTCGCACCACCTGCAACGGATTGGTTTGCAATTGCGGCGCAGACGGCAACCAGCCCATACGCTCAGAGCGCACATTAAAATCGATCAAACTGCCTTGCCAGTCGGCAGGATTAGCGGTTGGCGACAAAATCTCGCTGACTTTGAGTTTTTCATATCGCCATTGGCTGGTGTGATTATAAAAAAACGAGGTGCTGTTCATTTGCCGGGGCGGACGTTTCCAGTCCAAACCAAAGGCCAGCGGCAACCAGCCGGTTTGTGGACGCAGTTTTTCCTGCCCCACATAATGCGCCCAACCACCGCCGGACTTGCCGACGCAACCGCACAGCATCAACATATTCATGATGCCGCGATAGTTCATGTCCATGTGATACCAGTGATTGATACCCGCACCCAGAATTACCATTGAGCGACCCTGGGTCTTTTCCGCATTACTGGCAAACTCGCGCGCCACTGTAATCACATTGCTGCGGGTCACGCCGGTGATTTTTTCCTGCCATGCCGGGGTGTACGGAACATCCTCATCATAAGAACTGGCGACATTACCACCACCTAGACCCCGATCGATACCGTAGTTGGTAACCAGCAAATCGAACACCGTGGTCACCAGGACTTCAGTACCATCGACCAAGTTGATTTTTTTAACCGGC
>CAIUYS010000096.1 GCA_903903365.1 uncultured Methylococcaceae bacterium | reverse complement strand
GTTGATACCTCTCTATAAATTGAGTTTTTATGAAAGACAAATTAATTATATTTGATACGACCTTGCGCGATGGCGAACAAAGCCCCGGTGCCTCCATGACCCGCGATGAAAAAGTCAGGATTGCAAAAGCACTGGAACGTTTAAAAGTTGACGTAATAGAAGCGGGTTTTCCTGCGGCCAGTCCCGGTGATTTTGAATCGGTTCAAGCCGTTGCCAATGTTATAAAAGACAGCATCGTCTGTGGCCTTGCCAGGGCTTTGGATAAAGATATTGATAGCGCAGGAACCGCGCTTAAAGGCGCCAGTCGCTCACGGATACATACGTTTATTGCCACGTCGCCCATACACATGCAAATGAAATTGCAAATGTCACCGGAGCAGGTCATTGAGTATGCGGTTAAAGCCGTTAAACGCGCCCGTCAATATACCGATGATGTCGAGTTCTCACCTGAAGATGCCGGACGCTCTGACGAAGACTTTTTGTGCCGGATACTGGAAGCGGTTATTAATGCGGGAGCAACCACGCTAAATATACCGGATACTGTGGGCTATAGTGTCCCCCAACAATTTGGGGCGACGATTGCCAATTTGATTCAGCGTATCCCTAATTCAGATAAAGCGATTTTTTCCGTGCATTGCCATAATGATCTGGGACTGGCTGTGGCCAATTCTTTGTCGGCAGTGATGAACGGTGCCCGCCAGGTTGAATGTACCATTAATGGCCTGGGAGAGCGTGCCGGCAATGCCTCCCTGGAAGAAGTGGTGATGGCGGTTCGTACCCGTCATGACGTGTTTACTTGTCAAACAGGCATTGATACCCGTGAAATTTTGACCTGTTCAAAGCTGGTTTCTTCCATCACCGGCTTCCCTGTGCAACCCAACAAAGCTATCGTTGGCGCCAATGCCTTTGCTCATGAAGCCGGCATTCATCAAGATGGTGTATTAAAAAGCCGAGAAACTTACGAAATCATGCGTGCAGAGGATGTCGGCTGGGCAGCTAATCGTATGGTGTTGGGGAAGCATTCCGGCAGAAATGCTTTTAAAAGTCGAATCACTGAACTGGGTTTTGAGTTTACCTCGGAAGAAGAATTAAATGAGGTCTTTTCGCGCTTTAAGCAACTGGCTGATAAAAAACACGAAATTTTCGACGAGGATTTACAGGCGCTGATTTCAGAAGCCGGTTTCGAGTCAGAAGATGAATATGTCAAACTTATCGCCTTAAAGGTCTGTTCCGAGACCGGTGAAATACCTAACGCAAAAGTAACCCTGCGCGTAGATAATAAAGAAGTGACCGGCAGCTCTAATGGCGGTGGCGCAGTGGATGCCAGCTTGAAGGCCATTGAAAAACTGGTGAACTCCAAGGCCACTTTAGAGCTTTATTCGGTTAACAACATCACCAATGGCACCGATGCCCAAGGTGAAGTGACTGTTCGCCTTGAAAAAGAAGGCCGGATAGTTAACGGCTTGGGAGCTGATACCGATATCGTTATCGCGTCAGCCAAAGCCTATATCAATGCCGTAAATAAACTGCACAGTCCCGATCAACGCAGACATCCGCAGAAAGGGGATGTTTGATTGAGGGGAAAGTTAAAAGGCGCAAGGTAAAAGGTAAAAGGCTACTCGGCAATCACCTTGGCTACCTACTTTAGTCTGAACAAAAATACCGATGTTAG
>CAIUYS010000095.1 GCA_903903365.1 uncultured Methylococcaceae bacterium | reverse complement strand
ATTTCCAAATTTCACCGGCTGCATTACCTACTATGTCAGACATATCACTATCACCTTAGCGTTATTAATGAATTAAACTGATTTAATAATATCCTAAAAACAATTGTTACTTTGTTTTATAAACGCCAGAATATTGATTAACTGATCAGCAGATTTAATGGCTAATGCCTATAAAAAAGCCCTGCCAGAATTATTATAGCTAGTCAGAAAGATTTTGTCTTTGTAAGTACGCATAAATTGACATAGTCCGCTTTAAACAAACATCGAAATTCAGTGCATCTATATAATGGAGCCAAGCAAGAGCAACTTAAGCTTCTTCAGAAACTTGATCCAAGCCAAAAGCGGCATGTAACGCCCTGACTGCAAGCTCCATATATTTTTCATCAACAACGACAGAGATTTTTATTTCTGATGTTGCAATCATTCGAATATTAATACCTTCATCTGCCAAGGTTTTAAACATGGTGCTGGCAATACCTGCATGGGAACGCATACCCACACCAACGATTGATACTTTTACAAGACTGTTATCGCCCTTTACTTTTCTTGCACCCAACTCAATACTGGTTTGATCCAAAATAGCTTTGGCACGTAGATAATCGTTTCGATGTACCGTAAAAGTAAAATCAGTGGTGGCATCCTCGGCAATATTCTGGACGATCATATCCACTTCAATATTGGCATCGGCGATAGGACCCAGAATTTTAAAAGCAACGCCCGGTAAATCAGGTACTCCGGTGATCGTTAATTTTGCCTCATCCCGATTAAAAGCAATGCCGGATATTAAAGCACTTTCCATTTGTGATTCCTCGTAAGTAATAAGTGTGCCACGGCCTTCTTTAAATGAAGATAACACGCGTAAGGCAACGTTATATTTTCCGGCAAATTCAACCGACCTGATCTGCAAAACCTTTGAACCCAAGCTGGCCATTTCCAGCATTTCTTCAAAAGTAATATGCTCAAGCCTGCGAGCCTTCGGCTCAACCCGGGGGTCAGTGGTGTAAACGCCGTCAACATCGGTATAAATATGGCACTCATCGGCTTTTAATGCCGCCGCTAAAGCAACAGCGGTCGTATCCGAGCCGCCGCGACCCAAGGTAGTAATATTGCCATGCTCATCAACGCCCTGAAAACCGGCAACCACCACCACTTTTCCGGCATCAAGATCGGCACGTATTTTGGCATCTTCAATTTCGCGAATCCGCGCCTTGGTATAACTGCTATCGGTCAGTATTTTTACCTGTGCGCCGGTATAAGAGCAGGCATCACAGCCGATTTGATGTAAGGCCATGCTTAATAGCGCGACCGTCACCTGTTCACCGGTAGAAATTAAAACATCCATTTCCCGATCCGTCGGTTGCGCCTGCATTTCTTTTGCCAGTGCAATTAAACGATTGGTTTCGCCGCTCATGGCGGACAAAACCACAATAATTTGATCGCCCAAATCCTGGGCTTTTTTAACTTTTTCGGCAACCGCCTTGATACGCTCTACCGAACCTACCGAAGTGCCGCCAAATTTATAAACATAAAGTGCCATTCAATAAAACCTTGTTATTACGCGCCCAATTGCGCTTGAACCCAAACCGAAACACCCGCTAACGCGGCCGCCAAACCAGCCGGATCATTACCGCCAGCCATTGCCAAATCAGGTTTGCCGCCGCCTTTGCCACCGACTTGAGTAGCTACAAAATTAACCAGTTCACCGGCTTTTATCTGTCCTAAAAGATCTTTGGAAACAACGGCAATTAAACTGACTTTATCACCTTCTACAACCGCCAGAACAATGGCACAACGGCCGAGCTTGTTTTTTAGTTGGTCGGCCAGTTCACGCAAGGATTTAGTATCAACATCATCGAGTTTAACCGCCAGTACTTTCACGCCGGCCACATCAACAGCCTGGGCGCTCAGTTCGCCACCGGCTGAACTGGCCAGTTTAGAATTAAGACGTTCCAGTTGCTTTTCCAGTGATCGGGTTTTTTCCAGCAGTTGCTCTACTTTTTCAGCAGCTTTTTCAGGTGAGCTTTTTAATAAACCGGCAATACTGGTCAAGGCTTTATCACGACCGGCTATCCAGTCGATACACTGACTGCCAGTGACCGCTTCGATACGTCTAACACCGGCGGCAACACCGGTTTCACTGATTATTTTAAAACAGCCAATATCCCCTGCCCGCTCAACGTGCGTACCGCCGCAAAGCTCGGTAGAAAACTCGCCCATTTTTAAAACCCTGACTTCAGCACCGTATTTTTCGCCAAACAACGCCATGGCACCGGCTTGTACCGCCAAATCTTTAGCCATAACTTGTGCAGTAACCGGATTATTTAAACGAATCTGCTCATTCACCAAGCGCTCAAGAGTGGAAATTTGATCAGGGGTAACCGGTTCAAAATGTGAAAAGTCAAAACGCAAACGCTCGGTATTAACCAGTGAGCCTTTTTGAGTCACATGTTCACCTAAAGTCTGCCTTAACGCGGCATGTAATAAATGCGTCGCCGAATGATTTAATTCAGTGGCTTTTCTGTCTGCAGCACTGACTTTTGCATCACAGTGCTGACCCTTGCTCAACGCACCCGAAAGTAACTTGCCTTGATGTAAAAACAGATTACCGCCCTGCTTTTGGGTATCCGTCACTTCAAACACAGCGCCCGCTGCAATAATTTGCCCACAATCGCCAATCTGACCACCGGACTCCGCATAAAAAGGTGTTTTATCCAACACCACCAAACCTTCTTCACCCGCTTGCAAAGTGTCTACGGGCTGACCTTGATTATACAAAGCAACGATATGAACGTGGTCTTCCAGATTATCATAACCGGTAAATTCAGTCTGACTATCCAGCTGTATTTCCTGACTGTATTCAGCACTAAAACTACTGGCCGAACGGGCTCTGTCGCGTTGTGCCGACATGGCCATTTCAAAACCGGCATGATCAACTGTCAGATTATTTTCACGCGCAAAATCAGCGGTTAAATCGACCGGAAAACCATAAGTATCATAAAGCTGAAATACTGTTTCGCCCGGTATGACAGAACCTTGCATCTTGGCGACACACGCTTCCAGAATCTTCATGCCTTGGGTTAGGGTTTCAGTAAAACGCTCTTCTTCTTTTTTTAGAACCCGTTCAACTTGTGCTTGCGCCGCTTTAAGTTCAGGAAAAGCATCGCCCATCTCCTCAACCAATGGCGCAACCAGTTTATAAAAGAAAACACCCTGAATACCCAAACGGTAGCCATGTCGAATAGCGCGTCGAATAATACGACGCACGACATAACCTCTGCCCTCATTGGAGGGCATGACCCCATCCGCGACCAGAAAGGCACAAGAACGAATATGATCGGCAATAACGCGTAAGGAACTTTGGGTTAAATCAGTCGTGCCAACCAATTGAGCAGCCGCTTTTAAAACCGCTTGAAATAAATCAATTTCATAATTATTATGCACGCCCTGCAATACCGCACTAATCCGCTCCAGACCCATACCGGTATCAACCGACGGTTTAGGCAGTGGCGTTAAGGTGCCATCTGCGGCGCGGTCATATTGCATAAACACCAGATTCCAGACTTCGATATATCTATCGCCATCTTCTTCAGGCGTCCCGGGAGGGCCGCCGGGAATGTCCGCACCGTGATCGTAAAATATTTCGGTACAAGGACCACAAGGCCCCACATCACCCATCGACCAAAAATTATCTTTAGCGCCTATTTTTGAAAGTCGGGCAGGTGAAACACCGATATCATGCAACCAGATATTTTCTGCTTCTGCATCCTCTTCAAAAACGGTGACCCATAATTTCTCGGCAGGAATTTCCAATTCTTTGGTTAAAAAATCCCAGGCATAATGAATGGCCTCTTTTTTAAAATAGTCGCCAAAACTGAAATTACCCAGCATCTCAAAAAAAGTGTGATGCCTTGCGGTATAACCGACATTTTCCAGGTCATTATGCTTGCCGCCGGCTCTCACACAACGCTGAGTGGTCACCGCTTTATTGTAATCGCGCTGTTCCCTGCCTAAAAACATATCCTTAAACTGAACCATTCCCGCATTGGTAAATAATAAAGTCGGATCATTACCCGGCACCAGCGAACTTGATGGCTCTATGGAATGCCCACGCTGATGAAAGAATTCCAGGAAGGCGGTGCGCAACTCGGCGCTAGTCATTTTTTTCATGGTATTAAGTGATTTTAAAAGAGTGTGCAAAAATGCACCCTAGAATTTAATAGTCAAATGATCAAACAAAGCACTAATCATTGTGCCGGAAAAACCGCGCTGCATTAAAAAACGGCTGCGTTTGGCCCACTCATTACGGTCAATCCGTAAATCATGGCCGTATTTTTTGGTATAAACCTGCTCCAGCAGCTCTAGCCAACTCCCTGCTGTTTTGCAAACAATGTCTTCAAGATCAACCGCTTCAATGCCGTTTTTCTTAAGCTCATAAGAAATCCAGACAGGCCCGTAGCCTTTTAGAATTCGACTTCGGGCATAACTTTCCGCGTAGCGAGAGTCGCTCTGCCAACCTTGCAGGGCAAACTCATCAATAACAACCAGAATTTCAGCCTTGCCAAAGCCTCTTAGCAGCAATTTATTAAGTAATTCTTTTTGGCTATGCTCCCTACGCGCCAACAAGCGAAGACCGGATTCCTTGATTTGCTTTAAGTCACTGCTTATCGCTTTTTGATCTTCACTCATTTTGGGGATGAATAAATCACGTTGCTTTAAATTTCATCATCCACAGGCGCTTCAATAACAGGCAGAGCCTTTTTAAAAGCCTCTGTCCTTATTTTGACTTCAATCTCTTTCGCTTTTTCAGGATTTTCTTTTAAGAAAACTTTTACATTTTCTTTTCCCTGACCGATTTTTTCATCGCCATAACTATACCAGGAACCGGCTTTTTGAATAAAACCGTAACTCACGCCCAGATCAACCAGTTCGCCCAGAAAGGAAATGCCTTCGCCGTATAAAATTTCAAACTCGGCTTGTCTAAAAGGCGGTGCCACTTTGTTTTTTACCACCTTTACACGGGTTTCATTACCGATAATTTCATCGCCTTTTTTTACGGCGCCAATCCGACGAATATCCAGACGCACTGACGCATAAAACTTAAGCGCGTTACCGCCGGTTGTCGTTTCAGGACTACCGAACATAACCCCGATTTTCATCCTGATCTGATTAATAAAAATAACCAAGGTGTTGGAGCGTTTAATATTACCCGTTAATTTTCTTAGCGCCTGCGACATCAATCGCGCTTGCAAGCCCATGTGGGAATCACCCATATCGCCTTCAATCTCGGCTTTGGGTGTTAAGGCCGCCACAGAATCAATAACGACTACATCAACGGCGCCCGAACGCACCAGCATATCGGTAATTTCCAAAGCCTGCTCACCGGTATCCGGTTGAGAAACCAGCAATTCATCGACATTAACACCGATTTTTTCAGCATAGCTTGGATCCAAGGCATGTTCCGCATCAACAAAAGCAGCCGTTCCACCCAGCTTTTGCATTTCAGCAATTACTTGCAAGGTCAGTGTTGTTTTACCGGATGATTCAGGGCCATAAATCTCAACCACACGACCACGCGGCAAACCGCCACAACCCAGCGCAATATCCAGCCCTAAAGACCCCGTAGAAACCACATCAATATCACGGGATGCAGCCACGTCACCCATACGCATCACAGAGCCTTTACCAAACTGCTTTTCTATCTGCATCAGGGCTGCGCCTAGTGCTTTCTTTTTATTCTCATCCATTATTATTACCTTGTAGGTTAAAAAAATGTCGACCAATTGATCCAATTATTATCACATAGACACCGGGGTTCGGGTAGCAATCTCTGATTAAAACTTGCCGGCCTTAGCTCTGGCTTCTTTGCCGCCCGCTAAGTCACCCTGCATTTCTCTTGCTCTGGCAACCAATAACCAGCTATGTTTCTTAAGCTCCGCATCATTAGAAGCCAATAACGCGGCTTTTTTTGCAAGATCTTCTGCCAACCGGGGTTTTGACTGTTTTAGCTTTAATAACGCCAACTTATAATACAAAGTTGCATTGCGAGGCTCAATTCTAATAGCCCGTTCAATAGTCGTCGTTGCTGACTCAATATTCCCCGACTTGCTGTTTTGGGCGGCCGCCAAGGCTAAGGCGCTAACCGCCGGCGATAAAGGCGCAAACGTTTCTAATGGCTCAAAAGCCGGAGGCAAGGACGGTGGTGGTGCCAAAAACTCAGGCTTGGAAGCAATGACCACCGGCTCCTGACTTGGACTGGTATCAGATTTTGTCGGTTCTTGCTCGGGTGCTGAAGTACCTTGTTCAGGTGCAACCCCACCCTGCTCTGGCGCCAAAGCTTCCAGTCCTTGCTGCTGCTGTTCTGGCGCTAATGGTTCTGGCTCCAAGGCTTCCAGCGGTACTGATGTTGGAACAAACTCCTGAAGTGGTTTGGTTTTAACTATCTCCGTAGATTCTTCAATTATTGGCTCAACTTTTTTGGGTTTCTGTACTTTCGGCTTTCGCTTTGGCAAGGCAGGTTTGGTTTTACCGGAAACCGTTGAGCCGTTTCCATAGACTGGTGCCGGAGGTTGAGAACCAAAAAACTCAGAACACCCGGCAAGAAAAGAAGGTAATGTTAAAATCAAAATAAGTCGTTTAATTAGCATGTTTTATAGTGTTGGTAATCATGGATTTACTAATGAAATGAAGGTCAATCATCTTAATTGAAATCAAGCACAACGGTAACTACCCGGTAAAATTGGCTTCAATCATAGAACACGGATGACACAGATTATACGGATTTCAACGGATTTTTTTAGTCGAAGATTGAGAATCTTCCCTCATATGTGTTCTATTTTTTAAAATCTGAATCGTTACGCACATCCTTACATTCCGCGACTAAACGACAGGGCTTTGCAAGCATCAATGACAAAAAAACCAATCACTTGATCAATCAAACAAAGCATCATATTCTATTATTCGCCGCCCATTCTACATTTTTTCTTAAAATCCGGTGAGCTTTGATCTTTTAAATCACCATCTGCCCCATAAACTCCCAGAACCACTGCCAAGCCAAGCAGCACCAAATCACGATCAATAATTGGTTTGTTATTAAGCTGTGCAGCGATAATTTCAGCATCGCCACCGGTTAAAATTAAAGAGAGTGCGTTGGGTTGCTTGCTTAACACCTGCTCAATCAAACCGACAGCGGCAGCCAAGGTGCCGCTATAAATAGCGGCTTCGGTAAAAGTGGCAGGACCAACCCCATGGTTTGCTTCATTAAATGGCAGTGCGGCAGTCCCGGTCGCCAAAGAATGCTTCATCAGTGTTAAACCAGGGCTAATCAGGCCACCTTGATGGTTACCATCGGCATCCAGCAAATCAACCGTGATTGCGGTGCCGCAATCAACAATACAGGCAGGATTTTTATAAAGGTTACGCACCGCGACCAGCGCCAACCAGCGATCAACGCCCAATTTTTCAGGTTGTTGATACGCGTTGACCACACCAAAGGCATGAGCTTGAGCGGTTACGTGAATAATTTCAAGAGTCGGCCACAGCTCGGCGAGTACGGCCATCACCAACGCCAACAACGGTGTCGAACCAACACAGGCAATGGCAAGGCGCTTGGGTGGCGTTAGCGGCCTCCACGTTTCAAGCAGTTGTTGCCGGGTAATTAATTGATTAACCAGCGCATGACTGGCAATCACTCCGTCCTCTTGCACAAGTGCCCATTTGAGTCGGGTATTACCGCTATCAATCAATAAATTCATAACGTTGCCGCGCTAAAACTTACTTCACCCGAAGCAAAAGCCTGCACCGTGCCATCCTGTTTTTTAATCAATAACAGACCCTTATCATCAATCCCTTCAACAATACCTTCAATTTGTTGCTGACCAATAAACAACGTTGCCGATTTGCCTTTTAAACAGTCATAGCTGCGCCATTCATCAAGATATGCGTTAATGCCAACCGTTTCAAAGCCGTTCACAATGGCGAGTATTTGGTTTAAAACACTTCCCGCCAGTTGATTTCTAAGTACCGGATTTTCGCCGCTAATTTGGGTCAAATCAGTCCAAGCCTGCGTGATGGTTTGCGCTTGGTGTTCAGGTAAAAACAGATTTAAGCCCAAGCCAATAACAGCGGCACAGGGGCCATCCGCTTCACCTGAAACTTCAATGAGTATACCGCCCAATTTTTTACCCTGACTGTAAATATCATTGGGCCACTTTAAGCCAACCTCATTGATACCCTGCTCTTTTAAAGCCCTGATAACAGCGACGCCGATAGCCAGACTTAAGCCTGCCGTACTCGCAATACCGCCTTGTTGAAAACGCCAGAGCAGGGAGACATAAATATTACTGCCATAAGGTGAAACCCATTGCCGCCCTCGCCTGCCTTTACCCGCTGTTTGATGCTCGGCAAAACAAACAAAACCGGATTCGGCATTGTTACGGGAATGCGCCATCAGATAACTGTTGGTGGAATCAAGGCTGTCATGAATTTCCAGCGTTGAAACAAGCGCCTTATTCTGTTCGGTAAGAAGGGCATTGATTTCTGACTGCACCAATAATTCCAACGGTTTATCCAACCGATAGCCTTTACCACTGACTGCCGAATGATGTAGCCCCAAAGCAGTCAAGCCGCTTAATTGTTTACAGATAGCGGAGCGACTCACACCCAGCACCTCGGCTAATTCAGTTCCGGAATGAAATTCACCATCCGCCAACTGCGTAAGGATTTTTTTTTGTTTATCAGAAATAAGCACGGGTTTTATCTTTAAAATCGAAAGAGTGAGATTTATTTGGTCCGTCAATAAATCTCAAAAGATCATCACCACGAAGACACGAAGGACACGAAGTTTTCTTTCTTCGTGTCCTTCGTGTCTTCGTGGTGAATAGGCCTGTTACCGGTAGCCTTTAAAATTCAGAGAATTATACGTCAACCAGCGCCAATATAGTCGATAATTAAAGCGGCTGTTACTCTGCATCCATCAGTACGCACCTTAAATACTGATTTGCTTCTTGCTCCCGTTTATAGAACTGTATATGATTTGCTTTTTATCCCCTCACTTTAGAAACTTGACCTAATAATGCACGCACACACCACAGCGGATTTTTAATACATCAAACCCACACCGAATTTTCCGCAAGTCAGTGTAACCGTGGCACGTATAAACACACACGAGGAACGCCCTTAAGGAAAATACAATGTCCACACAAACAAATTATATCCGTTGGTTTAATGAATTAACGCTAGACGATGTGCCGCTGGTCGGCGGCAAAAATGCCTCGTTGGGTGAAATGTACCGTGAATTAACCCCCCAAGGTATTCAAATACCCAACGGTTTTGCCGTGACCGCAGAAGCCTACCGTTATTTACTGGAACAAGCCGGAGCCTGGCAACTTCTGCATCAGGCACTGGATGACCTAAATCCTGAAGATGTCGGCGATCTTGCCAGACGTGCGCTTAAAGCCCGCGAGATTATCTATGCGGCGCCCTTCCCCGCCGACCTTGAAGACCAAATACTAAAAGCCTACGCGCAATTACAACAGCAATACGGTGACACCATGAGCGTTGCAGTCCGCAGCTCCGCTACCGCCGAAGACTTACCTACCGCCAGCTTTGCCGGACAACAAGACACCTTTCTTAATATACGCGGCGAACTGGCGTTACTGGAAGCCTGTAAACGCTGTTTTGCCAGTTTATTTACTGACCGCGCCATCCATTACCGCGTTGACCAAGGTTTTGATCATTTCAAACTGGCCTTATCAATCGGCATCATGAAAATGGTACGCTCTGATCTAAATGCCAGCGGTGTCATGTTTTCTCTGGATACAGAATCCGGTTTTAGCGATGTGGTTTTTATCACCGGCGCGTATGGTCTGGGTGAAAACGTCGTTCAAGGCGCGGTTGATCCGGATGAATTTTATGTCCACAAACCGACCTTTGAGCAAGGCCATCGCGCGGTATTAAAACGCACCTTAGGTTCCAAAAAAATAAAAATGATTTATAGCGACGGTCGCACGCGTGAGCCAACCCGTAACATTGTTACTTCCGCTACCGAACGCAACCATTTTTGCCTGACCGATCAAGATGTTTTAACCCTTGCCGACTATGCCATTAAAATAGAAAAGCATTACAGCGCCAAAGCGGGGCAAGCCAAACCGATGGATATGGAATGGGCAAAAGACGGCCTTGACGGCATTTTGTATATTGTTCAGGCGCGGCCAGAAACCGTCGTGTCCCAATTAAGCGGAATGGTGTTGGAACAATATGTCCTTAAAAGCCAAGCCACTCCCGTCGTTACCGGGCATTCAGTCGGGAGTAAAATTGCCGCCGGTAACGCCCGTATTATTGATAATGTAGGGCAACTGTGCAGCTTTAAACCGGGCGATGTACTGGTTGCCGACATTACCACGCCGGATTGGGAACCCGTGATGAAAATTGCGTCAGCCATCGTTACCAATCGGGGCGGTCGCACCTGCCATGCCGCCATTATCTCACGGGAATTGGGCGTTCCGGCGGTAGTCGGTTGCGATAATGCCACAACAACGCTTAAAAATAATTCACCCGTCACCGTCTCTTGTGCTGAAGGCGATAACGGCAAAGTCTATGATGGCATCCTTGATTTTGAAATCAAAACTACCGACCTCTCCGGTCTGAAGCGCCCAAAAACCAAAATCATGCTCAATCTTGGCAATCCGGAACTGGCCTTTAAAACCAGTTTTCTACCCAATGATGGGGTAGGCTTGGCGCGTATGGAATTTATTATCACCGAATACATCAAAGCGCACCCAATGGCCTTGATACACCCAGAGCAGGTGCAAGACGCCAACGAACGGGAGCAACTAAACGACTTGACACGCCACTACGAAAAGCCCGAAGACTTCTTTATCCAACGCCTGTCAGAAGGCGTGGGCACCATTGCTGCCGCTTTTTATCCAAAACCCGTCGTCGTAAGAATGTCCGATTTTAAAACCAATGAATACGCCACCTTATTGGGTGGACGATGGTTTGAGTTTGATGAACCCAACCCCATGATCGGTTTTCGTGGTGCGTCACGTTACACCCATCCGGCCTACGCAGAAGGTTTTGCGCTCGAATGCGCCGCCATGAAACGGGTACGCGATGTGATGGGCCTGACCAATGTCATCCTGATGATTCCGTTTTGCCGCCGCGTCCAGGAAGCCAAAAAAGTATTAGATTACATGGCGCAACTCGGTTTAACGCGCGGCGAAAACGGCCTGGAAATCTATGTCATGTGCGAAATCCCAAATAACGTCATCTCGATTGATGCCTTCTCGGAACATTTTGACGGCTTTTCCATCGGCTCCAATGACCTCACCCAACTGACCTTAGGAGTAGACCGCGATTCCGCCATCCTCGCCGAAGACTTTGACGAACGCGACCCCGGTGTT
>CAIUYS010000094.1 GCA_903903365.1 uncultured Methylococcaceae bacterium | reverse complement strand
GAATATGATTTAGTTATGACCAATGGTGATGCCATTGCCGTTATTGAAGTAAAGTACAAAGCTCATACCAATGATCTGGATAAGCTGGATCGTAAAATGAGAAATTTTAAAAAGTTATTTCCAATATATCAGGCATTTAAGAAATATGGCGCTATAGCTGCCTTCCATATTAACGATGATGCCAAACAAGAAGCGTTAAGACGCGGTTATTTTGTTTTGCAACGCAGCGGTGATTTGGTTCATACCGAAAGTAGCGATCATTTAACGGTGTTGTAAAAGTGACCGGGAACGCCAAGCTCCGTGCTTAATACTTCCCAATTTAGGAACATGCATAAAACAACCAAGGCAAGTTCAGGACGAACGGTATTGTATTTCAAGTTGCATAAGTTATTTCAGGCATCCTTTATAGAAGCCCAAAAGTAGATGACTTTTTTATCAAAAGAAATGCTAATAATCTTTGTAGGTACTTCGATTTGTCGGGTTACGCTATCGCTAACCCAACCTACTACACTGCTTAATTAAAAAAGGATGCGGCCCCTTTATTCCGCAAATCGTAGAGCCGTCATCCCGGCAGGGATTGCCGGGATCCAGTTGCCATGGATGGCATTCGTAATGTATCCACCAACTGATTCATATACTCGATTTTATTAAAAGTAATGCAATATCAGACGAATACATCCTTGTACTCTGGATCCCGGCGGTCCATGCCGGGATGACGGCTTGAACGATTTAAACTTGGTATAAGATTTGTGTTTATCAGAGACTTCAATTTGTCGGGTTACGCTGTCGCTAACCCGCGATGTTATTGAAAAAAGTGTAAACCGAGAAACTAAGAATGCCAAATATTTTCATATTTTACTCGGTGCAGTCTGTTTTTGCTTTTGCACCTCTGCCATGGCGACAGATTATTACATCAATCCAACCGGCAATGATTTATGGACAGGCACTATAAAAGCGCCTGATACAACAAACACCGATGGCCCGTTTAAAACGCTTGAGCGAGCCAAACTAGCCATCAGGACACTTAAAAAAAACAATGCCTTTAATGACAAAGTCACCGTTAACATAGCCAGTGGCCGTTATTATATAAACCAACCACTTAATTTTAATTTATTAGACTCCGGATTGCCGGGCAGAGAAATAGACTGGCAAGGTGAACCTGGGGCGCAAGTAAGCATCAGTGCCGGACTGCCCATTACCTGTACAAAACGCAACACACTGTTTTGGGATTGTCCATTAACAATGTTACCGGTCAACACCACCTATTTTGATACCGGACGCATTAAGGGTAACGGCCCAAAATTTGAATTGTTTGTAAACGATCAAAAACTGCAATTAGCGCGTTGGCCCGATCAAGATTGGGCGCATATTAAATTGCCCTTAACTGCAAACACACAATTTTCGGTAATGGAAACCCTACCGAAAATAACCGGCAATGTTACAGATGCCCAAGTGCATATCTTTGCCGGCAATGACTGGTATGACCAATACCTTGGCGTAGACTCTGTTGATGCATTGGGTAATACCATTAAATTATCGGCCGCAACGGGCTATCCCTTGGCCAGTGGCAGACGCTTTTATATCCAAAATTTGCCCTCGTTATTGGATGCGCCCGGTGAATGGATTTATGATGCGGCTGCCAAAAAAATAAGCTTTATTGCGCCCACCGGCAGCACCCCCAACGAGTTTATGTTGTCATCCCTGCCTAATATTGTGCTTGCCGATGGCATCAGTAACGTCACGTTTAAAAATATCAGTTTTCAGCACAGCACCGGCACGGCAATAACGATAAAAAACTCAAACAATATTGTTATGGATAACCTGGATGTTAACAACATCGGTGGTAAAGGCGTGGATATAAATG
>CAIUYS010000093.1 GCA_903903365.1 uncultured Methylococcaceae bacterium | reverse complement strand
CTGTTTTTGCGTGACTATCCGGAATACATGACCGGCTTGATCCTGATTGGTCTGGCACGCTGTATCGCAATGGTGATTGTCTGGAATGAATTGGCGAAAGGCGACAACGAATACGCGGCCGGTTTGGTGGCTTTTAACAGCATATTTCAGGTGCTGTTTTACAGTGTTTATGCCTGGTTTTTTATTACCCTGCTTCCGCCGTTGTTTGGACTGCAAGGCAGTTTGGTGGCTATCACTATCGGCGAGATTGCCAAAAGCGTATTCATTTATTTGGGTGTGCCTTTTATTGCCGGATTCCTGACGCGTTTCTTCTTGATTCGTGCCAAAGGCAAAGACTGGTATCAGCAGTGCTTTATACCAAAAATTAGTCCACTGACACTCATTGCCTTATTGTTCACCATCGTTGTGATGTTTTCACTTAAGGGCGATTTAATTGTGCAACTGCCCTTGGATGTGGTTCGAATCGCCATTCCCTTGTTGATTTATTTTGTGGTGATGTTTTTATTGAGTTTTATGATGGGTAAAGCCATCGGTGCGAATTATGAAAAAACCACCACACTGGCTTTTACCGCTGCCAGTAACAACTTTGAGCTGGCAATTGCCGTAGCAATTTCTGTGTTCGGCATCAACAGCGGTGCCGCTTTCGCGGCGGTAATTGGACCTTTGATTGAAGTGCCGGTAATGATTGCGTTGGTGAATGTGGCGTTTTATTTTCAGAAACATTTGTCGTTTAAAACGGATAAAAATAAAATGTAATAAGGTAAGCCACTTCGATAGTGTGTTGATTTTTAGTTGGCACTGACTGCCATCCGACCCACAGTCGTCACCGAACTCCACTATCTGGGCGTCTGCTTACTCACCTATAGCCGCCAGTCAATTTTAGTAAACCAACCGGCATGTGCCTAACGATAAATCTTTTTTGTAGCCCGTTGATAGCCATGAGGATGGGTAGAGCAGCGCGAAACCCATCGCATAAGGAATCCATTATGATGGGTTTCTGCTATCGCCTCTACCCATCGCGCTTACTCACCTATAGCCGCCAGTCGATTTTAGTAAACCAAACGGCATGAACCTAACGATAAATCTTTTTTGTAGACCGTTGATAGCCAGGATGGGTAGAGCAACGCAAGACCCGTCGCGATTTGAGGCGTTGATCGTTAATCGCGACGTGGGGGACGTCGCTCCCACACAAACGGTAGTTTAAAATGGCGCGTTACGATCATTTATCCATCTACCGTGATGCCTTGAATCTGGCGGTGCATTTTGAAAAAATGGTCGCCGGATTTTCCCGTTACCATAAATACATCTTGGGTACCGAGTGATGTTGCCCGACATTCAACGGTCAAAATCAGAATATCAAGAGATTTCTTCAATGCCATTCGTGCATTTTAACGCGAAAATGACGGGCACGAAAAGCATGTGCCCGACCCTTGACTACATTAAAGCCTTTCGCGCCAATAATCAGGTCGGCGGCGATGTGCTGCAATAGCTAAAACTTCAATTTCAGAACCAACAAGCCGATAAAGAATGTTGTACGGAAAGCCTATAATTCGGTAACGACGAATGTCAGGAGGAAATTCAACCTTATACCGATTTGGAGCTTCACAAACTTTGCCATTGAAGAGACGAAAGCAGCGAGCTAACGCTTACCAAGACTTACCTGTTGGGATTCATAATAAGCCACATGCTTAAGAAGTTCTGTACGTGCCGTTGGATTAAAAAAATAATTCACCTGAGAAGTGCCTGAGCTTCTCGAAGCACAGCATCACTAGAGATACATTGGACTAATCCTTGGTCAAGTTCACTCGCGCGAAGTGCCGCTTCTTGAAACCAAAGATGCTCAATTTCGGCCTCTGATAGAGCATCAAGGCTAGACAGTAATTGCTCAGCCAAGTGCGCCCTTTCTTGAAGAGGAAGAGATAACGCTTCATAACGGATTGCTTCAATATTCATTTGATTATTACCATTTATCTTAAAACAGCCTTATCGGAAACAAGGCAATTATTGTAACATGGGGCATGTCAATTGCCTCCTGCTAAAAAAGTTAAAGCCATGTCGGGTTAGGCGATAGCCGTAACCCGACACATTCGCTACGGGACTCATGATCTTGGCTATGAATAATCAAAATGTCGGGTTACGCTATCGCTAACCCGACCTGTCTTCGTCTGTCTGTTTTGTTACAAATCGATAGGGTCAGACTCTGAGGTATCCCCACGAATTTATCCTCCCTCGAATGAGTCAAAGTAGTCTAATAAAAGAGCTTGTGCCTGTTCCAACATTGAGGCAGACAACTCAAAGGCGACATAGCGGCAAGCGATTCGGGCGAGAAAGATAACCGAAT
>CAIUYS010000092.1 GCA_903903365.1 uncultured Methylococcaceae bacterium | reverse complement strand
TGTTGACTGAAGAAGCGGGTGCCGATAAAAACTGGCATTATTTAGGCTGGATGGGGGTTATCGCAGGTTTGTTAATCCTGTCGTATTACAGCGTTATTGCCGGCTGGGCTTCAGCTTACATTCTAAAGGCTTTTACGGGCAGTTTTTTTGATGCCGATGCCACGGCGATAAAAAGAATTTTTGATGATTTTGTTGGCAGTCCGGTGCAACTGATTTTCTGGCATTCTTTATTCATGCTGGCAACCATGCTGATTGTTGTGCGTGGCGTTAACAACGGCCTGGAAAAAGCGGTGCAGTTTTTAATGCCGAGTTTGTTTGTGTTACTGCTTTTGTTGGTGGGTTATGCGATGACCACAGGGAGCTATTTTCAAGGGCTGCATTTTTTATTCACGCCTGATTTTAGCAAACTGACGAGTAGTTCGGTATTAACCGCAATGGGACATGCCTTTTTTACTCTCAGTTTAGGCATGGGAGCCATTATGGTTTACGGATCTTATTTACCTAAAGGCATATCGATTGCCAAAACCGCATTTTTGATTGCAGGTGCTGATACGGTCGTGGCATTATTGGCGGGCATTGCTATCTTTCCTATTGTTTTTGCCAATAATTTACATCCTGATTCCGGCCCCGGACTTATTTTTCAAACCTTGCCGATTGCTTTTGGTGCCATGACCGGCGGCTGGTTGATGGGTATCTTGTTTTTTGTGATGCTGGCAGTTGCGGCTTTAACCTCTTCTATTTCCCTGATTGAGCCAGCCGTTGCGTGGCTGGTTGAAAATAAAGGTTTTAGTCGGGAAAAAGCTTGTGTTTGGTCGGGACTGGCAACCTGGTTGCTGGGTTTGGGTACGGTATTTTCTTTTAATGTTTGGTCAAATGTTACGGTTTTTGACCGGAGTATTTTTCAATTACTGGATTACTTAACCGCTAATTTAATGCTGCCCGTTGGCGGTTTCTGTATCGCAGTATTTGCCGGTTGGGTAATGCACAGGCAACATAGCGAAGAAGAGCTTGACATGCCAGCGGGTGTGGCCTATCCGGTATGGAAGATCTTAATCAGCTATGTAGCGCCAGCCTCTGTGTTTTTTGTCTTCCTGCATGTTATCGGAGTGCTTTAAATGACGGTTATTGAAAAAAGTGCCTTGGTTAAGTTTTCTGCACAGCAGATGTTTGATCTGGTTAATAACATTGAAGATTATCCGCTATTTTTGCCTTGGTGCAGTGGCAGTCGGATTATCAAGCGCGAAGAGGATATTGTTGAGGCAGAGTTACTGATTTCCAAAGGCGGCTTTAAAAAATCGTTTTCAACCAGAAACAAGATTGATAAAGGTGGCAAGATAACCGTATCTTTGCTGGATGGTCCTTTTTCTTACTTGGAAGGCGTCTGGAATTTTATGCCTTTGCGTGATGATGCCAGCAAGATTTCTCTGGATCTGGAATTTGAAATGTCGGGCATGTTAGCCAGTCTTGCCTTCGGTGTGGTCTTTAACCAGATATGTAATACCATGGTGAGTTCTTTTACCAGTCGAGCCAAGCAAGTTTATGGATGAAGTAATGATTGATGTAGAAGTGGCTTACGCCAATCCGGAGCAACAAGTGCTTGTCGCCCTAAACATGCCAGCGGGCGCAAATGTTGAACAGGCGATTCAGGCATCAGGGGTGTTGAGCCGTTTTCCGGAAATAGAGGCGACAAATTTAAAAACCGGTATTTTTGGTAGTGTTTGCAAGCTTGACCAGTCACTAAAACAGGCCGATAGAGTAGAGATCTATCGGTCTTTAATTCATGATCCTAAAGAAGCCCGGCGGCATAGAGCGGCGAAAGGATAATCGGCCTTCAATTTTTTTGTTTTTTGGAAGGGTAATGAAATATCTTGAACATCAGATTCCCAAATCTGGAAAGGATAGGTATCTACACGAATCATATCACTGTCATTCCGGCAGGAAGAGCAACGCGAGGGTTGGCCGGAATCCAGTGCACAGGGATGTGAAAAATCAGTGTGATGGGCAAAGGCTATGCCGTGCCCATCAATATTCTGTGGTGAAGAAAATATAG
>CAIUYS010000091.1 GCA_903903365.1 uncultured Methylococcaceae bacterium | reverse complement strand
CGGAGGCAACAGATTGTATGCGGTGTGGACTGTGTATCAGCGTCTGCCCGACTTATAAACTATTTCAAATCGAAGCTGAAACACCGCGTAATCGCTTGCGTAGCATCGACAAAATAATCAATCAAAGCGCCTCAATTTCTGACGAAGAACTGCACCATCTAAACAATTGTACCCAATGCCGAGCTTGTGAAACCACCTGCCCCAGCAAAATGGCTTATGGTCATTTATTCGATCTCGCGCGTGAGAAACTTTGTCAAGCAAGCGCTTCAAAACAGCCTGGCAATCTTCTTGCAACTATGGGTTTCAAACTCATAGAACACAAATACTTGTTGACTGCTGCAACGGTTGTCATGGGCTTGTATCAAAAAATCGGTTTACAGTTATTGATAAGAAAAACCGGCTTGCTGAATGTGTTTAAGCTTAAAAGAGCTGAAGCACTCATGCCAAAAATCGCTCTAACAAAACTGGCCAAGCGCTATCCCACAGACCGGAAACACCGTGGCAATGTGGCCTTGTTTACCGGTTGTATCAGTGATCATTTTGACCGAAAAACCCTGCTCGCCTCAATTAAATTGTTAAATCGTATAGGATTTAATGTGTTTGTTCCAAAAGAACAAACCTGTTGCGGAGCCATTCATTTGCATCAAGGCAAAAAAGTCATCGCTGATAAAATGGCGGCACTGAATACTGATGTGTTTAATGCATTGGACATTGAAGCCATTATCTACACGGCCAGCGGCTGCGGCTTGACGCTGAATGAATATGAGCATGAAAAAGACGATAACCAAAAATTCGGCAACAGCCTGTTTGATATTACCGAATTTCTAAATCTGCACTGGCAGGATAACATCAACCTGAAAGAACCGCCTGCCAACGCGAGAAAAATCGCCGTACATGAACCGTGCAGCCAACGTAACGTAACCCCGGTAACCGGCAATCGGCATCAACACGTTTATGCGTTACTGGAAAAGATACCCAACATAACCGTCATTCCGTTACCGGACAATAAGCTCTGCTGTGGCGCAGGTGGCGTTCATACGCTAACACATCCCGAAATAGCCGAGCCGCTCAAAAATATAAAACTGGCTCACTTTGAACAATCTCAAGCAGACCTGCTGGTATCAACCAATATCGGTTGTGTTTTGCATTTAAATACCGGGTCAGCTTTAAATAAAATAGTGCATCCCGTTGTATTGTTGGCAGAACTGTTAACCTGAAGCATTATCTTGTTCTTGTGCTACAAATTAACAAAAGGAAAAATAGGGTCAGGTCTTGGGAAATAACACACTACCTGACCCGTCAGTTATTCAAAAAGCTTTTTAGCAAACAACAGAGAGCAGGTCTTCAGCGTCTGCGTTGATAATTTCCAGGCCTATTTTCTTGCAAAAGCGCTTTTCTTTATCCGTCGGATTTTTGTTCAAAACCCAGCCTTTTCGCTCTGCTGCCCCGTAAACAATATCACTCATGACCATACGTTCTGAATCCCTGTTTAAGGGCATCCCGATAAATAAATATTGCTTGCCCTTACGGTATTCTTTAAGAAAGTCCGGTATGGCGAAGCCGCCCATTAACTCGGTTATATAATCGACATAATCGGCATCTGAAGCGACGTAGTTGGCTTCCGGTTTTGGCGTACCCAGGGGTTTAAATAAAATGGGCAGTCTGCGGTCAACCTGTTCCTGAGGTATTTCAAAATAATCACTACCATCATAGTGATATATTTTAAATCGAAAAGCACTGGCGGTGATTCTCGCGAGACCTACAATCAGCGTATGCTCTTCATCGGCGTAGCTGTCTTGCAATTGTGTATCCCGGTTAATGTCGATGATGTAGGCGGGTTTCCATTCCGCCAGCCAATCGTGTATGGCTGCGCGTGTCCATTCTGTGTCGCCATATAACTTGGTGAGAAACTGCCCCAGAAAATTTCGGCCTTTTTTAAGCTCCTGATTCATGGCCGCTCTGGGAAACTCATACATCAGCTTGGGTGCCATGGGATTACCGTTGTTCATGGCCAAAATCAAGCTATTGCTGTCAGCCGGCATGGCCGCGCCCGTCAGTTTATTGGTTGCATCAAAAAGCACACCAGGGCCCAGATAAGGGATGACCCGATTTTCGTACAAACCATTTAATATTTCAGCTAAGACATCAGAAGGCATTGTTAAAACTCCACTATTGTTTGTTTGTATCTATATAACACAGCAATAATCAAACCAGCTTTATATTTCCTGTCGATAAATAGCTTAAGTTGCTAATTAACAAAGGGTTATAAATTTTATCAGCGGGATTTTAAGGATGTCAGTCGGGTTGTTTTTGTTCTCTTTATGACAAAGCATACAACTGGAGTAAAACTGCTTTAGCTGTTTTTACAGGCAATAGCTAAAGCGATTGCACTCCCGTTTTCTAAACAACTCGCGCTTAACTTAATGGTATTGCTCTAAGCACACGACTTACTGTCTATATAAAGACAAACCGGCAATAACCCTACTGTTATCAAGCTTACAGAAAGCTGACAAAATGTTTGAAACACAACGTAATTCAACGGCCGCATTAGAACACTTAAGCAATTCAAATCAATAGGATAGGTCTAATTTAAGCAGTTGGCACACCGCTTGCTAATTACATAATGTCATTAACAACAACGTCCTATAACGAGGAGAAGATCATGGCTTTACGTCAATGTGCAATATACGGTAAAGGTGGAATTGGTAAGTCTACTACCACTCAAAATTTGGTTTCTGCGTTGGCAGAATTAGGCAACAGTGTGATGATTGTCGGCTGCGACCCTAAAGCTGATTCTACCCGTTTAATACTTCATGCCAAAGCTCAAACTACCATTATGAGTTTGGCGGCTGAAGCAGGTAGTGTTGAAGATTTAGAACTCGAAGATGTATTAAAAGCCGGTTATCGCGGCATTAAATGCGTTGAATCTGGCGGCCCTGAGCCCGGTGTTGGCTGTGCGGGTCGTGGTGTAATTACAGCGATTAACTTTCTGGAAGAAGAAGGTGCTTATGACGATGAACTTGACTTCGTTTTTTATGATGTACTTGGGGATGTTGTGTGTGGTGGTTTTGCCATGCCAATCCGTGAAAACAAGGCGCAAGAAATTTACATCGTCTGCTCGGGTGAAATGATGGCGATGTATGCCGCCAACAACATTGCCAAAGGTATTGTGAAATACGCCAACTCTGGCAGCGTTCGTTTGGCTGGTTTGATTTGTAACTCACGTGAAACTGCACGTGAAGATGAATTGATCTCGGCATTGGCTGCAAAAATCGGCACTACCATGATTCACTTTGTACCGCGTGATAACGTTGTACAACGTGCCGAAATTCGTCGTATGACCGTTATCGAATATGAACCTGAACATAAACAAGCACAAGAATATCGTGATTTAGCGATAAAGATTCGTGATAACAAAAACTTCATCATTCCAACACCCATCACGATGGATGAACTGGAAGAGTTAATGATGGAATTCGGCATTATCGACGATGTAGACGAATCAATTATTGGTGTAACAGCAGCCGCAGAAGCGGTCGCTTAATACCGTAGAGACGCGATTTATCGCGTCTCTGACTCTGACTGTAGATACGCGATAAATCAGACCGATAAATCTCGATAAATCAGACGCGATAAATCGCGTCTCTACAGAATTTCCGTCCTAAAACCTTGCCTGTTGGGGGATTACCCACGGCATAAGTAGGAGATAATCATGGCAGCTCTAACAAGAGAAGAGACAGAAGCGCTGATTCAAGAAGTGCTGGAAGTCTATCCCGAACAAGCCAGGAAAGATCGCGCCAAGCATTTGGCGGTTAACGATCAATCCGTAGAAAAATCAAACAAATGTATTACTTCAAACCGTAAATCCCAACCCGGCACCATGACCATTCGTGGTTGCGCTTACGCCGGTTCCAAGGGTGTGGTTTGGGGCCCGATTAAAGACATGATCCATATATCACATGGCCCTGTGGGCTGTGGCCAGTATTCACGCGCAGGTCGTCGTAACTATTATGTCGGCACCACCGGTATCAATACCTTCGGCACGATGAACTTTACTTCTGATTTTCAGGAGAAAGATATTGTTTTCGGCGGCGATAAAAAGCTTGCCAAAATCATGAATGAAATCGAGCAATTATTTCCGCTGAATAAAGGCATCAGCATTCAATCAGAATGCCCCATCGGTTTGATTGGCGACGATATTGAAGCGGTCGCCAAAAAAGCCAACAAAGAAATCGGCAAACCTGTTGTACCTGTTCGCTGCGAAGGTTTTCGCGGTGTCTCACAATCATTGGGCCATCACATTGCCAATGATGCCATTCGGGACTGGGTACTG
>CAIUYS010000090.1 GCA_903903365.1 uncultured Methylococcaceae bacterium | reverse complement strand
GTGCGATATCCCTTATCCTTAAACTCTGGCAAATTGAAGGGACTACCTTGGCACCCGGATTACGCCGCTGGTATGCAATCGTCGTGATCGGGTAAAAAAATGGCTTGCTAACAGATGCAGGAAAACAACTGCCTTTTATCGATAAAGTCGTTTTTATGCTGGAGAAGGAAACCATTCCTTATTGGACTAAATTTTTGCAGGGCTATTATGATGCGTCGGGCATTGCTTCGGATAGTTTTGATCAGGCCATACAATTTACCGGTAGTGGTGGTGTTGCCTTGACCGATTCCATGAAGGAAAAAGGTATCCAGTTACAAACCCAGGTAGAGACCTCTATTTTTTACATGGGTTTTAATATGCTGGATGTTACCGTCGGTGGCGATAGTGAAAGAGCCAGAAAATTACGTCAGGCGATAGGTATTGCCGTGGATTATGAAGAGTATATTTCCATTTTTAGAAACGGACGCGGTGTTGCCGCTCAAGGTGTTGTTCCGCCGGGTATTTATGGTTACGCGGAAGATAAAGACGGTATCAATCCTTACAGTTACGATTGGATTGATAACAAGGCGCAACGTAAAAAAATAACGGTGGCGCGTCAACTAATGGAAGAGGCCGGCTATCCTGCCGGTATTGATCCGAAAACTAAAGAAGCGTTGATTCTGTATTTTGATACCACGTCAGTCAGTATTGATGATCGCCCGACCATGAATTGGTATCGCAAACAATTTGAAAAGCTGGGAATCAAGCTGGTTATTCGCGCTACCGATTACAACCGTTTTCAGGAAAAAATGCGGGCAGGCAATGAACAAATTTTTGTGTGGGGCTGGAATGTCGATTATCCTGACCCTGAAAATTTATTTTTTCTGCTCTATGGCGCTAACTCAAAAGTTAAACACGGTGGCGAAAATGCCGTTAATTATCAAAATCCTGAATTTGATCGCTTGTTTGAGCAAATGCGCAACATGGATAATAACGAACAACGTTACCGGATTATTCAACAGTTACAGGCCGTTGTGCGCCATGATGCGCCCTGGGTTTTTGGTTTTCATCCCAAGAGTTTTTCGCTATACCACAGTTGGTACAATAATCTGAAGCCCAATTTAATGGCGAATAACCGACTTAAATACACCCGAATTGATACAGCCACAAGAGCAGAGAAAAGACGGGCATGGAACAAACCCTTGTTTTGGCCGTTGGTGTTGGGTTGTTTGTTGTTTGTGCTGATGTTAATTCCGGCGCTGAATGCCTATCGCCGTCGTGCCAAGGAAACCCTGCAATGATCCACTATATTATCCGTCGATTTTTATACGCTTTTCCTCTGTTAATGGGGGTCAATATTTTAACGTTTGTCTTGTTCTTCATCGTCAATAGCCCTGATGATATGGCGCGTATGCAACTGGGGCAAAAACATGTTACCGAACAGTCCGTAACCAACTGGAAACAGCAACACGGTTATGATGTGCCGCTGTTATGGAATGCCGATGCACAAGGAGAACAAAAAATAACTCAAACTATTTTTTATCAAAAATCAGTCGGATTGTTTTTGTTTCGTTTTGGCGTATCTGATAGTGGCAGAAATATTGGCGCGGATATTCAAGAGCGAATGTGGCCAAGTCTCGCCTTGGCCTTGCCAACATTGTGTGTGGGTTTGGTGGTTGATATCAGTTTTGCTTTAATCATGGTGCTGTTTCGTAGCAGTTATTTGGAGCAGGCAGGCATTGTCTTGTGTGTGATTTTAATGTCGATTTCATCGCTGTTTTATATTATCGGTGGGCAGTTTTTTATAGCCAAATTATTAAGACTGGTGCCTATTTCCGGCTATGACGATGGCTGGGCTGCGGTTAAGTTTTTAATATTGCCCGTGCTGATCGGCGTGTTTTCAGGCATCGGTTCAGGGGTGCGCTGGTATCGGACACTCTTTCTGGAAGAAGTCGAAAAAGACTATGTGCGAACGGCAAGAGCAAAAGGCTTAACGGAAACCCAAACCTTGTTTCGGCATGTGCTGCGCAATGCCCTGATTCCTATTTTAACGGGCGTCGTGGTGATTTTGCCGCTGTTATTTATGGGCAGTTTAATTATGGAATCTTTTTTCAGTATCCCCGGTTTGGGTAGTTACACGATAGATGCCATTAACAGTCAGGATTTTGCCATCGTGCGAGCCATGGTTTTTCTGGGATCGGTTTTATATGTGATTGGGTTATTATTGACTGATATTTCCTACACCCTCGTTGATCCGCGCGTGAGGCTGTCGTAATGGTGGTTTTATGGACTGATGCACTGATATTTATACTGATCGCTGCCCTACTGGTACTGGCTTTTTATTTGCGTGGTAAAGAACACATTAAACGTCCCTTACAAAAAATAGCCCGCAGTAAAGTCGGTATGGCATCGCTGGTGGTATTGCTGTTTTTTGTGTTGATTGGGTTACTGGATTCAGTCCATTTTAAGCCCGTCAGCACTAAAAGCAACGAAATTATCAGTTTCTTGGATTATTGGGCGACGCCCCTTCGGGAGCATGGTGAAAAAACCTACTCAGCGCCTTTTGCCACCACGCTTTATAGTAAAGAAATAATGGCGCTGGCCGATGGAACAACGGAATGGGGTTATCCCCGTTTGGAATTTGGCGGCAACTATCTAAATAATCCTGAAACGCAACACCTAGCCGATGTGCTGCAAAAAACGGCTTACGGTTTTATACAAGGGGCCGGTTTGGCTGGTTTGTTATTGCTGTGTTATTTAGGCGTAAGACACAAGGCACAAGGCACAAGGCAGGATTTGGTTTTATCTACAAGCCTGAAGTCTGTTTTGGCAGTTGTATTTATCATTGTATCTTTTAGTTACACCTTAATTTATTTATCGACCTATTATCATGTTCTTGGCACCGATAAAGTGGGTGAAGATGTATTTTATCAAGCTGTAAAAAGTATTCGTACCGGTTTGGTGTTGGGTACTTTGACCACGCTCATTATGTTGCCGATGGCCATTGTTTTTGGCATCCTGGCGGGTTTTTTTCGTGGCTGGATAGATGATGTCATTCAATATATCTATACCACGCTAAACTCCATCCCCGGCGTATTGCTAATAGCAGCATCCATCTTGATGGTTCAGGTTTATATGGCAAATCATGAGCAGGATTTTACCAGCGTGATAGTGCGGGCTGATATGCGACTATTATTTCTTTGCCTGATTCTTGGAGTGACCAACTGGACAGGCTTATGCCGATTACTCAGGGCAGAAACCCTAAAGCTTCGAGAAATGGAATATGTGCAAGCCGCGCACGCGTTAGGCGTTAAACAAAACATCATTTTATTGCGCCATATCTTACCCAATGTCATGCACATCGTCTTAATCTCGGTTGTGCTGGATTTTAGTTCGCTGGTGTTAGCCGAAGCCGTGTTGTCGTACATCAACATTGGTGTTGACCCGACTACTTATAGTTGGGGTAATATGATCAACAGCGCACGACTCGAAATGGCGCGTGAACCTATCGTTTGGTGGTCTCTATCGGCTGCATTTGTGTTTATGTTTGCCTTGGTTTTGGCAGCTAATTTATTTGCCGATACCGTGCAGGATGCATTCGATCCAAGACGGAGTGCAGAATAATGACTTTAGTTCATAGATTATCTAAAAATATAAACGTCATTTAAGTGACTGAAAAAGAGTAGCATCAAGCCAATGTCTGTTATTTACCGGCTAGGTATGATTTTTTGGACGTTTTTATCTATCGTAACTTAAATAAAAAATAAAATGACCGCTATTTATTTTTACTAAACAAGACTTGGTTTTGTTTATAAAATTAACCGCTTAAGCCACAATTTGATAAGTAAAAGGTTTGCAAGTGGCAAGCTACGTGGCTTTGAATCTATCTTTTATTAATCTTTTGGAGGGTTTAAGGTTTTATTTATATAAAAAAGCTGGTATTATATACAATCTAACTTGGATGCTGTGTAAGAACAGTGGGTTTTTAAAATACATTTAGGGAGAAGCCATGCTTATATTGACTCGTCGAGTAGGGGAGACTCTAATGATTGGTGATGAGGTGACTGTCACTGTTCTTGGAGTGAAAGGAAATCAGGTTCGTATAGGTGTAAATGCACCCAAAGATGTATCTGTTCATAGAGAAGAAATTTACGAAAGAATAAAAAAAGAACAAGCTGAGTCAGCCGGTTCCACAGATTCTGAAGAGTAAACTGTTTTAGGAGAGATGGCCGAGCGGCTGAAGGCGCTCCCCTGCTAAGGGAGTATGGGCTTTAACTCCCATCGAGGGTTCGAATCCCTCTCTCTCCGCCATTTTAAATTGTCTATTTTAAAAATAAAAATTGACATAAGTTCTAAAAAAAAAGATAATAAGCGGCTCAACAAAGCGCCTGTAGCTCAGCTGGATAGAGTAATCGGCTACGAACCGATCGGTCGGGAGTTCGAATCTCTCCAGGCGCACCATTGAGACATCAAAGTTTATTCCCCTGTAGCTCAGTTGGTAGAGCGGGTGACTGTTAATCACTAGGTCGGCGGTTCGAGCCCGTCCGGGGGAGCCAGATAAATCAAGGGCTTAGAGTAAAATCTAAGCCCTTTTTTTTGCCTAAAATCTCTCGGGGTAACTCCGGGGTAACTTTCAAATGTAACCAGTTTGTAACCGCAACGCTTGCCGATCTGATTGAAGCCTTGCTGACTTAAGCTATATCGTAGTTATATAGATGTTATGTAGCAGCTCTATATAACGTCGGCATCCTGCTTGTAGCTCTCTGTGAAGTTCCTATAACCCAGTACGCTTGAATCTTACCAACTTGCTATATAGTAGTATAAGGGAAGTAATTTAAAAAAAAGAATCCAGTCAGGCAAAAAATTACCTGTTTCCTGCCAGAAGGCCACCCATGCCACCGCCACCCCGTCATTTTGATTTTCGCTGGGCGTTATCTTCACTTACAGAAGTGGACTCCCAACGACCACTTTACAGAACCGACCCCGCCCATGTTCTTTACATTAGTTTAAAAAAAAATTATATTTTTTCCGGTAGCTTTATAAAACCCGCTATACAGGAAATACGCCGCCCCGATTATTCAGAGACTCCGGGATAAAAAAATAATTTTGTAATCCCGCATAAAAAAGCCGGTATTACCCTGAGAGCGTGTTGATTTTTAGTTGGCACTGACCGCCAGCT
>CAIUYS010000089.1 GCA_903903365.1 uncultured Methylococcaceae bacterium | reverse complement strand
GCACCCGATAAAAAACAACAATAGATTTTGGTGCAAATAAAACCGTTTAGTGGATGCGCACCCTACCACCCTCCACGCCAAATTTCATAATAATCTTACTCCTTTCCGTAAATGATCGAGTCGGGGTGACGCTCAAGGTAATCAGTTAAATTCTTTGTGGATTGGGCCGCATCACGCAGCGCTTCAAGTGATTGCCATAAAGGCGCATCCGGCGCAGCGAGTGCTTCCACGGAACCCAGCGCATGATTGGATTCCAATAATACGGAGGTGGCAGTATTAAGCGTCTTCTCGCTGGAAATCAATACCGGCCGCATATCGTGGGCAAATTGTTGCACCAAATTGCGCGTATCAGCCATGGTTCCATTCATATTATTCAATAACGGCACCAAGCCCTTATTAAGGTTAGCTACCAGTTGTTCAGTTTCAGCCAGTGTTTTGGCCAAGGCCACACGATTTTTCTTAAGCTCGTCCGAAGTCGCTATCTCTTTAATTTCTTTTAAAGTGACCGCAAGGTCTTTAACAATATCCTCTATAGGTAATTGACGAAATTTAGCCACCATTTCATCCGCCGTGTTTTTAAGCTGATCGACAGTCATTGGAACACTGGGCAGCTCAGGCAGATCCTTGTAGTTAATACCGGTTAATCGAAGTGATTCGCCTCGAAAAAAATTGACTTCAACGTACAGTAGTCCAGTCAGTAAACTTTGTGTTTGCAACTGGGCTTTGAGGCCTGAATCAATCAATAGTTGGGTATTTTGCTGCCGCTCCTTGGTCGATGAGGCGACTTGTAAAGGCTTTCCTGTACCATCCAGCAGCACTTCAGGATTAATCTCAATCACTACCGGCTTGTAAATTCGCACGAATTTTTTATCAAGCTCCAGAGAAATTTCCTTTACCGTGCCAATCTGCACACCCTGTAACTTGACGGGCGCACCAATATTCAGACCGTTTAAAGCACCATCGAAGAAAATAACGTATTCGGTTTTTTTCTTGAGAAACTGGCCGCCACCAAAAACCAGAACCGCGACTATCAGCAGTGTAAGGGAACCCACCAGAAAAGCGCCAAGGGTGTAGGGATTGACCGGTTTACTCATAAGTCACACGTTTCCTGATTTTTTATTGCCTGTGTTGCCTGATTTTCCGTTTCGCCTCGGGTGAGAAAACGAATCACTTTAGGGTCACGGGATTCAGCCAGTAGTTGTTTGGGGGCGCCACTGGCAATCATGGTTTTGGTTTCCGGATCGAGAAAAACCGAATTAGTGCCGATAGCAAAAATACTGGCTAATTCATGGGTTACCATGACGATGGTTGATCCCAAATTGTCTCGCAGACTACGAATTAAATCATCCAGTAACTTGGCACTGACCGGATCCAGTCCGGCGGAAGGTTCGTCGAAAAAAAGAATCGCGGGATCCAGCGCCATTGCTCTCGCCAGTCCCGCACGTTTCTGCATGCCGCCGCTAATCTCGGACGGATAATAATCCTCAAAACCCGCAAGTCCCACCAGAGCCAGCTTGTAAGAGACAATCTCCCGTATTCGCTGCGTTCCCAAACAGGTATGCTCGGTGATGGGTAGTGCTATATTCTCAGCCAGCGTCATTGAACTCAACAAGGCCCCACTTTGAAACAACACGCCCGTGCGCTTTAAAATACGTTGGCGTGTCTTGTGTTCAGCGTGCCAAAGACTCTCTTCGCCATAAAAGACATCACCTTTGGCCGGCTTCTGTAAACCAATCAAGTGCATCAACAACGTGCTCTTACCGCACCCGCTACCGCCCATGATGATAAAAATGTCACCGCGATTAATCGTAAAATCAAGATCACGCTGAATGATAAAATCACCGTAAGCCATGGTCATATTTTTGATAGTCAGACTGGCAGTGGTCATGATTTAAATTCCCAACCGGTTGCACATCACCGTCATCAAGGAATCGGCAATAACAATAAAAATAATACCCGTCACCACCGCCGAAGTGGCCGCATCACCCACCGCCGAAGCACTGCGTCCGCATTGCATACCGCGCATACAACCTGACAGGGCAATCAGCACGCCAAAAACGGCACATTTGACAATACCAATCGTAAAATCCGAGATATGCACGGCATTAGCCGTGCGGTGCAGATATTCCACCAACGACACGTCAAAAAAACTCACGGTCACCAGTGCCCCACCGACTATGCCCATCAAATCCGCATAAAGACAAAGCAATGGCATAATTAAAATAAGCGCCAGAATGCGTGGCAAAACCAAAAACTCCATCGGCTCAAAGCCCATGGTTTTAAGCGCGTCAATTTCACTATTGACCTGCATTGTACCCAACTGCGCTGCGTAAGAGGCACCGGTGCGCCCGGACATGATAATGGCAGCCATTAAGCCGCCCATTTCCCGTGTCATCCCCAAACCTACCAAATCGGCAATATAGATTTGTGCACCAAACAAAGCCAACTGCACAGCACCTACAAAAGCTAAAATCAAGCCCACCAACAGACTAATCAGCGAAACGATGGGCAACGCCGAAGGCCCGCAGTCCTGAATATGCGTCCATAAATCGACCCAGCGAAAGCGTGCCTTACCACGGGTTAAAGCTAAAACACTGAGCATGATCTCGCCAATAAACACCACTAACGCATGCGCATCTTTATGGATACGCAAGCCGCCTTTACCAATCACTGCAAACCACGGCACTTTAGTCTCCTGCCGCCTGGCACCCGCTCGTTCAGGTACGGCATAAACCAAACTTAGCAAACCTTGGATACCTTCAGGCAACGTTGTAGTGTCAACCTGAATGCCCTGTTTGGCACCAAAATCAATCAAGCGAATCAACTCGGTCATCAACAAACTATCCCAACGCCCCAAAGCGTCAGTTGAGAAAACCAAGCGCTTTATACCTGACCCATCGCCCAATTGCGCCAATACCGCTTCAAGCTCAGGCGTTTTTGCCTCCAGCACCCAATCACCGACAATAGCGGCTTCCAATGTGTGCTCTTTACGGCTCACATTAATTTCACAAGGGACGTTGGTTACTGTCATAACAGTCATGATGAAGTCTGCTTAGCGTATTGGGTGGGTTGATTATCCATGTAATTTGCTTGAATTAAAATATAGATTCTCAGATAAATAATTTCGATGCTAACGGATAAGGTGATTTCTGGAGAATATTTTACCCATTAAAAGTAGGATTTTCCCAATCAAGCAAACGATTGGATTCGTCTAATAGGTAAGTTCTTTCGCAGAAATAACCTTATACCTATCAACCATAAATTAATCTCCGTAGAGACGCGATAAATCGCGTCTCTACGGTGACGATACCTGTATATTGCTGCTCATGTGTGGTTAATAGGCTATTCATTGCTCATAGTTTAAGGTGATTTCCGGAGAATATTTTACCCATTAAAAGTAGGATTTTCCCAATCAAGCAAACGATTGGATTCGTCTAATGGGTAAGTTCTTTCGCAGAAATAACCTAACATCCCTTTAAGGGATGTTATCCGTATGAGTTTACAGTGACGTGAATTAGAAATTTAATTTCTGAAAGTCGATATATCTTGATATTCAAGTCATATCGACAGCACTTTTCCGCCCGCTTTGGTTATCAGTAACCCAACTCATGCGACCGCTTAATTGACAGAATATCCGCGTCCGGTCAGACAAGCGCCAATGGCTCGATTATAGGCATCCAAGCCTGGTGCCGGCGCAGCGGGTTGACTCTGCGCATTTCGGTTATTGTCAATTTTCTGAAAGCCTCTTTTTAGCCCACCTGCCGTTGCCCCGATAGCGGCGCCCTTACCGGCATCGCCAGCGATAGCGCCAATGGCTGCCCCCGCCGCCGCTCCGCGTGCACCGCCACGAAGAACCTCGCCTTTTTGCTGAGGTTGTGGACTTGCCTGATAAGCTTGCACGTTACTCGGATCAAAACCCGACTGTTTAACAGCCCACGTATGACATTCATAACGGTCTTTAGAAAGTTGATCGTTCGTCTGGCCTTTTGCAGGATACACCATCAAATCGGCTTGCGCCAAGACGGGAAGCAATGCTGCAAACCCCAGGGAAAGCACTGCGATGGACAATTTTTTACACGATAGTAAATTCATATAATCCTCTCTTACACAGATTTAATTTCAATAGG
>CAIUYS010000088.1 GCA_903903365.1 uncultured Methylococcaceae bacterium | reverse complement strand
GCAAGGTGCTGATTTCGGTGCCTGCCTCAAGATATTGCCCCACATCGACCAGTCGAATACCCAAGCGACCGGTAAAGGGCGCAAGAATAAGCTTTTTGTTAACCAGTGCCTGTTGTTGGCCAACATTGGCAATAGCCACATCAAGGCTTGCTTTGTCTATGTCCAGCGTTTGCCTGCTGATGGCATTGACGCTAAATTGTGCCTGGTTACGACTGTAAGTGATTCGGGCCAGTTGTGCGCTAGCTTTTAGCGATTCCAGTTTGGCAATATCGTCATAGGCGCGTAGTTGCAATAAAGGGGTTCCGACCTTTACATTATCGCCCTGTTTGAAGTAGATTTTTTCTACAATACCCGCTACCTCGGCGCTCATGTTGGCACCTTGAACTGCTTGCAGGCTACCGACCGCTTCCAGTTTTGGCGACCATTCCAGAGTGTTGGCGGTGATGGTGGAAACGGTTTGCAGCGGCACACCTTGAGACGACATATATTCTTTGATCATGCGCCCCTTGAAGCTAATGAAACCAAAAATAGCCCCAAGTATTAGGCCGACGACGATGAGCATAATGATCATACGTTTAATCATGTTTTGTTCCTGCCTGGATTTTGTTCAAACATAAATTTTTAAAAAAGGTTAAAGGATTAAGGTTCAAGGCTCAAGGCTCAAGGTTCAAGGTTCAAGGCAAAAAAAGCATTGGTACTTCTTTTGCCCCGGCTGTTGTGCCGCCAACATACCGGCAGATAAATTCGGACGGTTCCACCAGCCGCCGCCAAGTGCCTGAAACAAGGCGGCTGTGTCGGTGTAGCGTCTGGTTTGCGCGGTTATCTGGGTAATACGCGTTTGGTGGTAATTGCGCTCCGAAATCAGTAGCGGAAGATAACTGACAGCCCCGATTTTGTATTGCATTTGAGTCAGTTCCAAGGCATCGAACGCCGCTTTTACGGCAGCATCTTGTGTCTTCAATCCGTCGGCGTCAAACTCCAGAGCGCTCATGGTGTCGGCAACGTTTTGGAAGGCCAGTAATACCGTGCTTCGGTATTGAGCTGCGGACTGTTCGTAAGCCGCTAGCGCCGCACGTCGTTGGTGGATAAGTCCGCCGCCATGAAAAACAGGCTGCAACAGATTGCCGCCAACACTCCAGATGGCGCTGCCGGGAACAAATAAATCACCCATCCGGGTGGCGATGCTTCCGACATTGGCATTGATGGTAAAATCAGGAAACAGTTTGGCCGTAGCGACGCCGATTTGTGCGCTGGCGACATGTAGCAGGGCTTCTTGTGCACGCACATCGGGGCGTTGTTGTACCAGTTTGGAGGGCAAGCTGAGAGGTAATTCTTCGGGCAGATGCAGATCGGAGAGATTGAATTGAGCGGCCAGTTCTGTGCTGGGCAGTTCGCCGGTTAACACCGTCAAACGATGGCGGTTTTGAGCCAGTTGCCGCTCCAACGGCGGCAAGGTTGTTCGCGTTTGTTCCAGTGTGGTTTGCTGTAACAAAACATCGACTTTTGATGCTCCCCCCAATTCGAACTGTTGCTTGACCAGTTCAAGTCCCTTGGCTTGAGCATTGATGATTTCTTGCGTCGCACTAATCTGGGCTCTTAAAGAGGCTTCTTGTATCGCGGTGGTGACGACGTTTGACGCCAGCGTCAGAAAAGTTCCCTCAAGTTGGAAACGCTGATAGTCTGCTTGGGCCTTAAAGCCTTCGATCTGCCGTCGAATGGCACCGAAAGCGTCCAGCGTGTAGGCAACCTGAACTGATGCGGTTGAGAGATTATATGCAGGCGCCTGAAAATTAGGGTTGCCAAATTGTGCGCCGGAAATTTGTTGGCGTTTTTCCGAGAATCCTGCGTCCAAGGCAGGGAATAAAGAGCTCTGCTGAACAGAAGCATTTTCTTGGGCTTGGGTTAATGCCGATGAAGCAGCCTGTAAGTCAGGATTATGCTTCATTGCTTGTTCAATGAGTTTGGTTAAGGGCGGCGAACGGAATAAAGTCCACCATTGCCCTTGAATATCTTTTCCCAGCGCCAAAGATTGCGCTGCACCTGACTCTGACGAGGTTGTGGTTATAGGATCTGACGGTTTGTCAGTCGTGTAGCTTTGGGTGTCCGGACTTGCGGGGCTGGTAAAATCAGGCCCGAGCATGCAACCGGAAATTAATAACGGTATTGCCGCAATTGAAAGGGGTGTTGTTCGGAGGTTAAGTTTGTTTATTGATAAAATGAAGGGTGACAGACTGACGATTTTTTTCATGCTGTCTTTGCCTTGAAACTGTTTAATAATAAAGTAGTGATATGCGCGGCAATAACTTCAGGCATTTCGTGTTCGGGTTTCCAACCGGGAAAATATTTGAGTAAGGGTTGATACTCAATATAATATTTGGCCAACCCTATGACAGAAGTTGCCAGCAGGTGAGCATCTTGCTCAGGTGCCAACTCTGTCGCCAGTTGCATGAGTAAACAAAACTGGCTGGTAAAAACACCTTGCGCCAGTAGCTGCATTCTTTCCGGATCGGCTTCCAAAATTTCACGTTGCATCAGACGATGGAAGTCGCGGTCTTCCAGCATCACATTAATGAATGAGCGAATAAACCGGGCCAATTTTTCTTCAGCGGAGCAGTCAGATTTCCAAACTTGGTCAAAAGCCTGTGCTTTGTCTAAAAAAGCAAAGCGAACCGCTTCGAGATACAGCGTGTTTTTATCGGGAAAATGATGGTAAATTGCCGCAACGCTTAAATTAACCGCCAAAGCCAACTGCCTCATGGATAAGCCCGAATAGCCTTTTTGCGCGAATAAAACAATCGCTGCACTTAAAATTTTTTCTTTTGAGCTCAAAGTAGATACCTAACAAACGTTCAGTAAGGTCATGGTATCGGACAAATCAGCCATTGGCAATTTTTTAATTCACCACGAAGACATTACCGGTTTTTAATTCACCACGAAGACACGAAGGACACGAAGACATGAAGTTTTCTTTCTTCGTGT